>DASXBH010000060.1:0-3205 GCA_036491775.1 Candidatus Acidiferrum sp. | reverse complement strand
GTGCTGGGAGATTTTTGGACGCCGATACTAGAACGAGTGCGCGAAGTGGAACAGGGACCGAGGCCGTCGACGGAAGCGCCGAAATGGGGCGAGGCGCACGGGAATCTGGTGCATACGGCAGGGACACCGGAGGATGTGGCGAGGTATTTTCTGAAGGAATTTAAGAAAGTGAATTAGAAAAAGCGAAGGTAGAAAATAGAAATTAGAAAATCGGCGCGAAATAGTGCAGTTGCCATATTTAGAAGAAAACAGCGCGGAGGCGGATGTCGCGGACGACGCAAGAGGTGTTGGAGTTTGACAAGCTGCGAGAATTGTTGCGGCTGAGGACCACGTGTGCGCCGGGCAGAAGATTTATGGCGGGATTGGAGCCAGGACAGGACCGGGCGGCGCTGGAGGGTGCGTTTGCGTTCATACGCGAGGCGCGGGAATGGTTGCGGGCGGAGCGGGAACTAGGCTTTGGGGCGCTCGCTGATCCGGAAGGATGGCTGGCGCGGCTGGAGGCGCCCGGAGCGGTGTTGGAGGCCTCGGAATTTCTGGATGCGGGATCGCTGCTAGAGACCTCGTCATGGCTGCGACAACAATTTCGGGAAGAGGCGACGCAGTTCCCGTTGCTGGCGGCGCGTTGCGGGGGTCTGGCGGATTTTCGCGAGTTGCAAGCGTCGATCAAGCGCTGCATCTTGCCGAACGGAGAGATCAGCGACGATGCGTCGAACACGTTGAGGCGCATTCGCGTCAGCCTGGTGCAGACGCGTGACTCGATTCAGAAGGCGCTGAAGCAAATTTTGCGATCGCGGCAGGCGGAGGCTGGCGAAGATTACGTCACGCTGCGGAACGAACGGTTCGTGATTCCGGTGCGGTCGGAACACCGGCGAAACGTGCCGGGAGTAATGCACGGAGCGAGCGCGACGGGGCAGACGATTTTCGTCGAGCCGTTTGAAACCGTCGAAACGAACAACCAGCTAGTGCAGCTGGCGGAGGATGAAGCGGCGGAAGTCTTCCGGATCCTGAAGGAGCTGACGGAACGATTGCAGGCGGTGCGCGGGTCGTTGGTGGCTGCCGCAGATACGATTGCGGAGTTGGATGGAATTTTTGCGCGGGCACGCTTTGCGCGGGACTTCGATGCATGCATTCCGGAATTTGTGGAGACAACGGAACTGCGGCTGGAGGCAGCGCGGCACCCGGTGTTGGAAGACCAGTTGCGGCGGAAGAAGCGGCCGATTGTGCCGATGTCGTTGGAATTGGGTGGCGAAGAGCGACTCCTGGTGATCAGCGGGCCGAATACCGGTGGGAAAACGGTAGCGTTAAAGACCACGGGAATGGCGGCGCTGGCGGCACAGTCCGGAATTCCGGTAGCGGCGCAGAGGGCGGTGCTACCGCTGTTCGATCGCGTGTTGGTGGACATTGGCGATGAACAATCGATCGCGGCGGATTTATCTACATTCTCAGCACACATGCTGAATTTGAAAGCGATGCTGGAGGAGGCGACGCCACAGTCGCTGGTGCTGGCGGATGAAATGGGAACGGGGACGGCTCCGGAGGAAGGAGCGGCGCTGGCAGTGGCGCTGCTGGACGAGTTTCGCAAGAAAAATTGCATCGTGCTGGCGACCACGCATCATGACCGGCTGAAGACGTATGCGTCGACCACTCCAGGCGTGGTGAACGCGGCGGTGGAATTTGATGACGTGAATTTGCGGCCGACGTACCGGTTGATGGTAGGCGTGCCGGGCGGATCGAGCGGCATTGCGATTGCGCAGCGATTGGGATTGTCAGACGAAATTATTGCGCGGGCGCGGTCGTTGATGACACCGGAAGCGCATGAAGCGGCGGACCTGATTGCGTATTTGCATCGCAGCCGCGACGAACTGGACCGCATGCGCGAGCAGATGGTGGCAGAACGGCGGGAACTGGAAGACGAGCGGAATAAGCTACGCGCGGAATGGGTGGATCGGCAGAAGTCGCGGATTGCCGAGCTCGAACAGAAGTTTGCCGAGATGCAGAAGCGGTTCGAGGAAAATGTGGCGCGCGTGGTGGAGTCGGTGAAGGAGCGCGAACTGCGCGGGCAGTTGGAGAAGACGGCGCGGCGGAAGATGCAGGATGTGCGCGGTGAAGCAAAGGAAGAATTGAACGCGGCGGTGGTGCAGACGATTTCGGAGTCGCAGAAGGATTTGGGAATCCGCGGGGAAGCGGCGGGTGGAGTGAGTGCAGAACAGTTGCAGACGGGAGCGAAGATTCGAGTGCGCGGATTCAGCAAACCGGTGATTTTGCGGCGGGTAGATGGGTCGACGGCGGAGATTGAGGCGGGGCCATTGCGAATGAAGGTGGCGGTGGAGGAGATTACCGGAGTGGAGGCGCCAGCGGCGGGACGAGTCGTGCAGCCAGGGCGGCGGGAAAATGTTACGGTGACGTCGAATGCGCCGGCAACGGAAGGAGTCGAGGGCGACGAGATTAACGTGATTGGGATGACGGTGGAGCAGGCCAGCGAGCGGGTAGATAAGTTTCTGGATGATGCGGCGCTCGCGAGTCGCGGCCGAATTCGGATTATTCACGGACATGGGACAGGCGCTTTGCGGAAGGGGCTCGGAGAGTTTCTGAGGACGCATCCTTTGGTGGAGAGGGCTGCGTTTGAGAGTGACGAGCATGGAGGCAAGGCGATTACAGTCGTGGAGTTAAGAAAATAGAAAGTCGAAAATGGAAAATTGAAAATGGGGCTTCCACCCACTCATAACAGGTTGCCGGTGAACAAAAGGTTCAGGATTTTACCGACCTTGTTACATGGAAGACTGCGCGAATTCTTAGGACGAATGTCTACAAGGTGTGTCGCGATTTTCCGAAAAATGAGACTTTTGAACTTGGTTCCCAGATGCGTCGTGCAGCTGTATCAGTCACGCAAACCTCGCCGAAGGCTACGGGCGATTCTCGGATCAAGAAAACATACAATTCTGTCGACAGAGTAGGGGCTCTGTTTATGAGCTGCGGGATCATCTGACTACGGCATTAGACGTCGGTTATATAACACTGGATCAGTACAAGGAATACGATAGACAGGCAATTTCTGTAGCCAAGCTCATTAATGGTTACATTCGCGCGACGAGATTAAGACAACAAACGGATGGATCGAAATGAAACGAGATTCTTTCTTGGAAAAGTTAGCATTGGGACGTCTTCCATTTTCTAGTTTCGATTTTCTCGTTTCGATTTGAGTCAA
>DASXBH010000059.1:0-5117 GCA_036491775.1 Candidatus Acidiferrum sp. | reverse complement strand
TCGGCCTTATCACGGTCTGATTTTGTTTGAGATGATTTTTGGGCGAGAGCAACTGAAACCATGAAGATGAGTAGGCAAGCGAAAGAGGGGCTCACGTACATAAGGGCCTTCCTCAAGGCGAAACCAATTTTACTTCTCTTCAGCTGAAATGTGGTAGTTGAAGTAAACAGCGTTAACACTCAAATTCCAATTCCTTTCGGTTCAATTCACATTAGCCGGTTCGGAAATGAGTGTAATGGGGTTAGTCATGGGCATGGTCGCGCCAGTCGTCCGGTGGACTCGGCAAATCCCAAATGTTTTCCGGTTTCTCTAAAGCGATTCCGCATACCTGAGGCCGGTCGGGGTCAACATGAACAACCTTTGCGTTAGCACGCATGCCTGTTAAGACGACCTGAACTTTGATTTTCGATTCGTGGCGAAGGGGTGTGCCAGCGGAGATCAGAGCTCCATGACGGTTCACTACGAGTGTCACTCCATCGCACATCAGAGGCTCAGTGACGCCTTCAACCAAAATCACGATCTTCAATACAACACGAGTGCTTCTTCTTCGGGAGTCACCGCGAACGTGAATATCTGCCATGCACCGCTCCGTTGGTTCTAAAAATCATAGTTCTTGGGCGGCTTGGGCACCAGTGGTAGCAAGCAGGATCAGCTCGGACTGCCTGACCGAGGTCCCGGAGCGCTCTAACCCGCCATAACTGTCGAAACCAGGCCTTAGCGCTCATCGGCTGGGCTCTTGTGTGCGTCAGTGTTTCTTGCGGTGTAGTCGTCGGTTAATCTCATCTGCAGAGAAGGCATCAGGAATAAAATCGCCAAGCCACTCACAGGCCTCATCGTGACTCGGGTTAAGGGCGTCCTGGAGTGCTCGGAGAAGCTCTGCAAATCCTAGCGGGCCCCCACAGTCTTCTGGTGGACAACATCGTTTACCCGCCACGCATGTCTGCTGAAACGTTTCGTCTCCAAGCAAAACGTCTTCAAGAAGAAGCTCGTGTTGCCAGCCGTCCCCGAGATCGTACTCGTACAATAACCTCGCCCCCACCGTCCCGATCAATTCTCCGAGCATGGTTCCGTTCTCATCTGCAACCTTGGTCCCAACTCTGGACCTTGGATCAGACAACCTTGGTTTCTGGCAAATAAATTGATGAAGGTGGGAATTGGTCCACCCCATCACCGTTTGCAAGGTCCGGTGGAGATTACGAAGCGTAATCTCACGAGGAACTAAAATGCGCCTCCATACCGGCGGGCTCGTGCCGAGGAGGGTCACTTTGATGGCATACACTTGCATGCGGGTTTCGGTCTATTTCAAGCGGCCGTGTCCTCCGCCAAGAATTTGGCGCAAGAATGGATCGACTTCAGCTTGTCTTCCCGCAAGCCGCGCAGCTCTTCTTCCCGGAGTCGCTTTTCGTACAGGAGTCTCCCAAACACTTGCGTGAGCTGCGAATAGCGATAGTCGTACTTGCGGTCGATCTCTTTACGGCGTTCGGTCAGGTAATGTTCCAACTCCCAGACGTTCGCGGGTTCCTTGATCCGGTTCGCCATCTGTTTTGTTTTCTGCATGACGTCCTGAAGTTCCCGCTTCAGAGCAGCGTCGAAAGCTGTGCGGGCGATGGTTTTTTCCGATTTCGACCACGTCGGTTTGTTCTGGTAGGGGTACGTGTTTGGGGTCGCAGATGGGCTGGTCATGTTCCGATCCTCCGTGGCCGCATTCTATGCCTTGCCCGAATGTCTCTTCTACAGCTTCGCTGACCCCGTCCGCCAAGACAGATTCCACATGTTTGGCCTGCTGCTGCGCATCCGTTCTGAGGTCGAACAGGTCGTTCACTGGATGCCCGAGATTCTGTTTGCAGCCGAGATAACGTTCCGTGGTCTGCACCGAGGCATGCCCCAGCAAGAACTGAATCTGCTCTAGCTCACCGCCGCGATCGTGGCACAGCTTCGCGCAGGTCCGTCGCAGGTCGTGGGGTGCAATGTGCTCCAGGCCTGCTTTCTCGCAGCAGGTTCTGACCACGTACCAGACAACGTTCTGCGAGATCCCACGGCCCCACACCTTTCCCCGTCCGGCGACCGCTCGGAAGATTTTGCCCCCGCAAACACCAGCGGCTCGCGTCCATCGATCGAGAGCGGCTTTCACCCAGTGCGGAATGGGCACGGTGCGAATGTGGCCACCTTTGCCAATCAGATCAACCACCGCCCAGTGTCCTTGGCGCATCTGGATGTCATCCAACTCCAAACCGACCAGTTCCGACCTGCGAAAGCCGCAACCGAACAGCATCGCCAACATCGCATAATCGCGCTTGGCGCGCATAGTGTCTCCCCCCGCATGCCTGAGTACTTCCGAACTCTGCTCCGCGCTCAACCAATTGCCGGACCGGAATCCGAGCTGCTTGACTCCTTTGACCCGGCTAATGCCGGCAGCCAACTCGGGACTCAGCAATCCGGCGTCGGCGGCTTCATGAGCCAGGCGACGCACGGCTGCAAGCTGCTGGTTGATGGTGTTGGCAGCCAGATGCCGCGATTCCAGGTACAGACGATAGCGCACGACGACGATGCGGTTGAAGGCCAACCGAGGTTCGGAGCAGTACCAGGCGATAAATTGGTTGATGGCGTACTCATAAACACGACGCGACCCTGGCGAACCGAGGCTGTTGAGTACCGACGTTTTGCAATGATCGAGATCGGGCAGGCGAAGCACTCGACGACGGTAATTCGGCTTGACTCTGTGTTTGCCCGTGGCGACGGCCTCCCATGCCGCACTATGGCAGTACCGCAGCCTGCCGTCCGCTCGCAAGTGGCGCCACGAGTAGAATCTGAAATTGCGTATGAACAAACGACCGGCGAAATCAAAGCCGACATGGGCAGACGTGAAGACCAAGCTGGCGAGTTTTGATCGTGCCGCCTTGTTGGGCGTGCTTCAAGATCTCTACGTGGCCGAAGAGAACAATCGCGCTTTTCTTCATGCTCGCTTCGGTTTGGGCGAAGACCCACTCCAGCCGTACAAGAGAGCCATTGATCGATGGGTGTGGCCGGATGTGTTCCGGGGACAGCAAACCTCTGTATCTAGGGCCAAGCGGGCGATCATCCAATACAAGGAAGCACTCGGCGATCCTGTGGGCGGAGCTGAGTTGCTGGTCTTTTACTGCGAGCGTGCCGCTGGATTCTGCCAGGACGTAGATCATCGAGACACAGCTTACCTAAATGCGCTAGTGCGGACGTTCGAGCAGGCCCTGAAGGCTGCGGGCAACGTGACTGGCAAGGTCCAGAATGGGTTTCTTGCTCGACTCGAGAGCGTGCGGAGTATTGGTCGTCTGCTCGGTAACGGGGTTGGCGAGGACATGGATGTTCTGCTTTCAGAGTTCCGTTTATCCGTTCACGCTAGGGGTACTCATAGAAATAGGAAAATATTGTCTCACCAGTAACCATTCGGAGCCGTATTTTAGGCGTAGAGAATCAACATGCAAATCGACCTTCATGGATATCACCCCGCCGAAGTAGTGTGGAACGGCGTGCTAGCGAAACTGGTCGAACAGGTTTGGGAGACGGGCGACAGGGAACTAATTCTGATCCACGGTCACGGCCGCAATCGGGGAATTACACCCGGCTTCGTCAACACAAACACGGGATTCTTTGGACTGCAGATCAGAAGCGCCTTGCGGCACAGTAAGGGACTGCGGCGATGGATTTACCACACAACCCTGGATTGCAGTCACCCCGGACTGACCAGCATCTCATTGAAGCCCAATCGCTCTCCGGTTCGTGACTGTATAGATCCTGACCTGCTGCCGAAATAGGTGCCGGGTAGAGACTACAACGTGAGCTCGTGCGAGATTTTGAGCGCTGTCGCCTGGTTTCGACAGTTACATTAAAAGTCGCTCATCGACTGAGTGGGGTTTTTCTGTCCCAGAGACACGCCTGATCGTAGGCGACGGTCAGTGTGGCATCATGCCGCCAATCCGCGAAATACTTCCGAATCGGTTTACGCTCAAATGAGTGTTCCAAAGTAGCGTTTACGATACAGGTTCGCAGACGGTCATCGCCGTTCTTGTACACTCCTCCAATCCACGCCTTCAACTCCTCCAAGAGTTCTCTGGGAACAGTCTTGTCGTCCCAAAGCGTGATGAACACACGCACCAAGTCCCAACCCGCTGAGTATGAGGAGTCCGACCACTCTCCGTTCGGGTTTTCCAAGAAGCAGCGCCCGTAGTAACGCTTGATCCACGCAACGTAGTCCTCTACGCCGAGAGGCGGCTCAATGCGGAGCCTTCCGTCGTGGAGCATGGCGTTCTGTGAATCCCAGTACCTCAATATCTTCACTCCCCATCCATTCCTTGAGATCACTAAGGGGCAAAACATCGGTCTTCGGCTTCCACTCCGCGTTCTCTGGAGCGAACCATGGGCGCTCGATAAGCTCCTTCGCGGTCACGTTTTCAGCACACATGAGCCAAATGGTAAGCTGCGCCTGGAATCTCGTCGATACTCGAAGGTTCTGTATCAGTGGCTGTTGTAACATCCCCGTAGAGCTCATCATCGTCAATGAGCGAAATGGCCTGGTTACGTTCAACTATAGCTGAAGGCGGTAGTGCGCTAATATCTTTGCGGAGGAGACGGGTATGAGCTCGCCCTCTTCGGTGTTTGCAGTGGCTATGGCGTTATGTGTCGCGGCTTGCGGACAGGGCGATTCCGACCCCCAGCCTGCGGCTCAAAACGCCTACGAACAACACAAGCAAGCGGCCATTCGCATCAATGACCTTGCCGGACGAGTCCATACGGAAGCCGACGCCACCGCTTACGTATCGGAGATTGCAACTCTTTTTGCCAACGAACTACCCCCAGTTTGGGCACAGGATGACCTTCGCCATAGAATTTCCCACGCCGAATACATGTCGATGAGTAACGCTTCGAGGCTCATTCCCGAGCAGCGCATCGTTGATGTTTGGAATGCGTATGTCCGCGAAATTGGGGCTCCTGACGAGGCAATCGTGACCGCCGCCGAGATTCACAATATGCGAGATGCGGAATTTGTAGTGGCGCAGAGGATGTGGACGCGGGGCATTCAGACTGTCTGGACGATGCCAAACATATTTGCAGTTGGGCCCAATGGCAAAGTTGCAGAGGGTTGC
>DASXBH010000058.1:0-11614 GCA_036491775.1 Candidatus Acidiferrum sp. | reverse complement strand
AATCACCAGCGACCCACCGTCGCCTTCCAATGCAGAGCGCAGCCTCTTAACGACATCCGCAAGCGCGTGCGCACGTCCTTCCAATCGCAGCCAGCCAATTCCCGTGGCCTGAAATACGGCTTTCCACTTTAGCTGGTCGCCCTTCGCCGCGCTCTCCACCAATCGAATCGTCTTGGCGATCAACGCCGGCAACACACTCAGCTTAACCACCGCCGAATTCTCCGAAGCGCCCGCCCACAATTCCTGTCGCGCGCTCCACACCTGGTTCCCTGCAATCTCAACCGAACCAACCATCTTCCGCATTTGCTGCTGCTGCGCCACCAATCCAGCCTCGGTCGCCTCCAACAACAACTCCCCTATCGCACCTTCGCCCATTTCGCCCCCGCAGCGAATCTGAAACGCGGTATGCGCCAGCTTGGAATCCTGAATCGTCAAAATTTTCGTTTGCATCTCCTCGACGTCAGCCGCACTGAAGTTCACCGTGACCGAACTGGGACAAACCGGGTGCAGCCGGAAAAAAGCGCGGGTGATCACGCCCAGCGTTCCCAACGCTCCGGTCGCCAGCTTCGGCAGATCATATCCCGCGACATTCTTCACCACTCGTCCGCCGCTGCTCGCCAGAGTTCCATCCGGCAGCGCCAGCGTCACGCCGATGATCAAATCCCGCAACGCTCCAAATCGCAGCCGCAGTGCGCCGCTATCATTCGTAGAGAGCACCCCGCCAACCGTCGCGCGCTCCGGCCACAACGCATCGAGCGCCAACCGCTGCCCATGCTGCGCCAGCGTTTCTTGCAGCACATGCAATGTGCATCCCGCTTCCACACTCACCGTCAAATCCGCCCACGCATGGTCCAAAACACGATTCAATCGTGCCAGCGACAAAATCAGCTCGCCGCGCGCCGGCACATTTCCCCACTCCAATTTGGTTCCACCGCCGCGAGGAATTACCGCAATTCCCGCGTCGTTCGCACAGCGCAACACCGCCGCAACCTCCGCTTCGTTCCCCGGCGCAACTACCAGCTGAGGTTGCACGGCACACACCGCATCATTCGCGTCCGCCGCGCTCACAAACTCAGCGCCAACCACGCCACGCAGTTGCTCCTCAATTTGTTTTGAAATTCGAAATTCGCGCGCAGAGGTAGCCGTTTCCATCACTAAAACCGTTCCGCGATGCCCGCAGTCTCCAACGGGTGCGCGACGTACTCCCCAGGCTTTTCACCGCATAGCCGTGGCGTAGGAAACACCTTGGTGGGATTCGAAAGTTGCAGCGGGTCGAACGCGCATCGCACCCGCTGCATCGTAGCCAGGTCCGGCTCGGCGTACATCTTCGACATCATCTTTTTCTTTTCTTCGCCAACGCCGTGTTCCCCGGTAATCGACCCGCCCGCCGCGATGCACAATTCCAAGATGCGATACGACAGCGCCTCGGCCGCCTGCTCTTGCCCATCAATATGACGGTCATACAAAACCAGCGGATGCAAATTGCCGTCGCCGG
Source organism: Candidatus Acidiferrum sp. (assembly GCA_036491775.1). Classification (GTDB taxonomy): domain Bacteria; phylum Acidobacteriota; class Terriglobia; order Acidiferrales; family UBA7541; genus Acidiferrum. Next base: position 10,119 of record DASXBH010000058.1, on the reverse strand, counting down.
CGTGAAACACATTGGCCACGCGCAATCCAGTTTCTTCGCTCATCCGCGCAATCGCGCTCATCACCTGCGGCAACGCGGTCCGCGGAATCACTCCGTCTTGCACAATGTAGTTCGACGAAATCCGCCCCATCGCCGCAAACGCCGCCTTTCTTCCCTTCCATACCAGCGCGCGTTCCGCATCTGATTGCGCCACGCGAATCTCCCAAGCGCCATTCTTGCGGCACAGAGTATCCACTTGCTTCATCAACTCTTCCACTTCCGCCACCGGCCCGTCGAGTTCCACCAGCAATAACCCGCCGCAATCCGGATAATTGGCATGCACCGCTGCTTCCGCCGCCTGAATCGCCAGATTGTCCATCATCTCGATCGCTGCCGGCAGCATTCCGGCCGCAATAATGTCGCTGACCGCCGCACCCGCTTCATTGGTGCTGGGAAACGCCGCCAGCAGGGTGCGAATACATTCCGGCCGCTTCACAATCCGCAATATAATCTTCGTTGCAATTCCCAACGTGCCTTCCGAACCTACAAACACTCCCGCCAAATCGTAGCCGGGAGTATCCAGCGTCTTCCCACCGAAATGCATCAACACGCCATCTGGCATCACCACTTCCAGTCCAAGCACATGCGTCGTGGTGAATCCATATTTCAGGCAATGCGCGCCGCCGGAATTTTCCGCCACGTTGCCGCCAATGCTGCAGACCGATTGCGAACTGGGATCCGGCGCATAGAAATATTCCTGTGCCAGGACCTTGCCAGTCACATCCAGATTAATTACGCCCGGTTCCACCACCACACGCGCATTTGGCAGATCGATTTCCAGCACGCGATTCATGCGCGCCAGGCTAATCACAATTCCATTTTTCACCGGCAGCGCCCCGCCGCTCAAACCAGTGCCAGAACCGCGCGCCACAAATGGCATGCGTTCACGGTGGCAGATCCGCACAATCTTCTGGACCTGTTCTGTGTTGGAAGGAAGTAAAACCGCCTGCGGCATGACGCGGAAATTGGTCAGCCCGTCGCACTCATAGGTGTGCAATTCTTCGTTGGATGAAATCAGCCCGCGTTCTCCGACAATCGCGCGGAGTTCCTGCAAAATGCGAGCGTCCACGGCGGCCTTTCCGGGAACGGGCGGCGGCTCCCAAGGGTGTATTCCCCTCAGGAGCAGAGTGCCCCATCAACGCACGAAGGTCAAACCATGCGGAATCAAATGCGGAAAAACGTAAGCGTACAACATCACGATCACACCAACAATCGCGGCCAGCGAAACGGAATGCCAGAACACCCAGCGAAAAATAATTCCTTCGTTGCCGACTTGATTGGTTGCAGCGGTTGCCACGCAGATGGATTGCGCGTCGACCATTTTGCCCATCACGCCACCGGCACTGTTGGTGGCGCACATCAGAATCGGGCTGAGATTCAGTTGTTCCGCGGTGATGCGTTGCAAGCCGCCAAACAACGCATTCGACGAAGTATCGCTGCCCGTCAACGCCACGCCCAACCAGCCAATATACGTCCCGAAAAATGGAAACAGCCATCCGGTTCGCGTGAATGCCAGTCCCAACACCGCGTCCATTCCTGAATAGCGCGTGACGTAGCCCAATCCCAACATGCACGACATCGCCAGGATCGCATGCCGCATGCGGAACAGCGTGTGCCCAAAAATCTGCATCATCTTTCCCGGCTTCACGCCCAGAATGAATCCAGACAGCAGTGCCGCGAAAAAACATCCGGTGCCCGTCGCGGTCAACCAGTTGAAATCGAACTTGGCGTTTTCCGCCGTTGGTTTCGACACCACGGGCTGCGCGCGCAAAACAGCTTTATGAAGGTGCGGCACTTCCCAGCCCCCGGTCTTGAACGCCGGCGTCGTCGCTTTGCCCATCGCTGTTTTTACCGTCGGTAATCCCCACAGCAAAACGAAAATCGACAAAATGGCAAACGGCAACCAGGCCCGCGCTATTTGCGGGCCTGTGTATTTGCGACCTGCGCCCACGCCGCTCCCCTGCAGTTTCCGTACGTCCCACTCATCGTCCATCTGATCGATAACGATGTTAGCCGGTCCGGCGGCAGCCACACTCGCCGGCATCTTTTCAGCAGCGGCAGCCTCGTCCGCTACGCGCTCGTCTTCAAATCGCCAGATTTTCTTCGGCTTCCACACCCGCAGGAACAGCAGCATGGCGACCATAGACGTGACGCCCGCCGCGATGTCCACCAAGTTGCTGTCCATGTAGTTCGACCAGAAGAATTGCATTCCGGCAAAGGAAATTCCGGTCACCAGAATTGCCGGCAGCACTTCAAAGGTTTCCGACCAGCTCACCATCGCCCGCACCAGCCAGAACGGCACAATCACCGCGGTAAACGGCAGAATCCGCCCGATCATCGCGTTCAGGTCGCTCTCCGGAAGCGCCGTAACCACCGCCAATGTATGCACCGGCGTGCCAATCGCGCCCCAGGCTACCGGGGCGGTGTTGGCAATCAAGTTCAGCGCCGCCGCGTGGAACGGTTTGAATCCCAAGCCAATCATGAACGCGCCCGCGATTGCCACTGGTGCGCCGAATCCCGCCGCACCTTCAATAAACGCGCCGAAGCAGAACGCGACCAGCAGCAATTGCAAACGGCGGTCCGGGGTAATGGCCGCCACCGATTGCTTCATGATTTCAAATTGTCCGGTTTCCACGGAAATGTCGTACAGAAAGACCGCAGCAATCACGATCCATACAATCTTCAGCAGCCCAAACGCCGCGCCGTAAAAAAAGCTGGTGACCGCGAAGATGGCTGGCATGCCAAATACAATCATGGCGCAAAGAATTGCCGTGGCCGCGCCTGCCATCGCGCACCAGTGCGGCCGTATTTTCAACCCAGCTAACAATCCCAGCAGCACAATGATCGGCAGTGCTGCCACCAGTGTCGAAAGCCACCAGTGGCCCAATGGGTCGTAAACCTGCGTCCAGGTCATCTTCAGTCCTCCCGCAGGTAAGCTGTCGCCTGCGCCCGCCAAGCTTTTTGGGAACGCCGGAAACGCACCCCTATGCGCTCTCGACGGTGCACCTCGATGTGTGCACGCTTCGATACATTTTTCGACCTATCCTTGTCAAGCTATAACTCGTTGCGCTCTATGCAATGCTTGCCTTCCGGGGCTGGTTCAGCGTAATTTGGCAGAACCACAGCCGCTCCGGACGCCCACTGTAGGGAATTGTCCCGAGGTTCACGTCACAATTTACGTCAAGAGAGGTTCGCACCATGACCACACCGTCACCCGCACCTTCTGGCGTTACCATTTCTGCCCCGGCTCATCCGCAGCAGGGTCGCGTGCTCACTCCCGAAGCGCTGGCCTTTACCGTGGAGCTGCAGCGCCGCTTCAACTCTCGCCGCGTAGAATTGCTCACCGCACGGGTGACTCGTCAGAAGCGTCTGGATGCCGGCGAAAAGCCTGATTTTCTTCCGGCGACCAGCAAAATTCGCGAAGCGGAGTGGACCGTCGCTCCGATTCCCGCGGACCTGCAGGATCGACGCGTGGAAATCACCGGTCCCGTGGATCGCAAGATGATCATCAACGCGCTGAACTCTGGCGCCAAGGTGTTCATGGCGGATTTCGAAGACTCGAACACGCCCACCTGGTCGAATCAGATTGAAGGCCAGGTAAATTTAATGGACGCGGTACGTCGCACCATTTCCTATTCGGATCCGGCCACTGGCAAAGACTATAAGCTCAACGAACGAACCGCAGTGCTGCTGGTCAGGCCACGTGGCTGGCATCTTGAGGAACGCCACGTTCTTGTCGAAGGCACTCCGATGTCCGGCTCGCTGTTTGATTTTGGTTTGTACTTCGTCCATAACGCCAAGCAACTGCTTAGCTCCGGCTCCGGGCCTTACTTTTATCTACCTAAGATCGAGAGCCACCTCGAAGCGCGCCTGTGGAACGACATCTTCGTGTTTGCGCAAAACTATGTCGGCGTTCCGCAGGGCTCCATTCGCGCCACGGTGCTGATTGAAACCATTCTCGCCACGTTTGAAATGGACGAAATCCTTTACGAGTTGCGCGACCATTCTGCCGGACTCAACTGCGGACGCTGGGACTACATCTTCAGCTTCATCAAAAAGTTTTCGCACGACCCGCATGCCATTCTTCCCGACCGCGGGCAAGTCACCATGACCACCCATTTTCTGCGCTCCTACAGCAAACTGCTGATTCGCACTTGTCATCGCCGCAACATTCACGCCATGGGCGGTATGGCCGCCTTCATACCCATCAAGAGCGATCCGGTCGCCAACGATAAAGCCATCGCGCAGGTCCGCGCCGACAAAGAACGCGAAGCTAGCGACGGACACGACGGCACCTGGGTCGCGCATCCCGGCCTCGTTCCCGTTGCCATGGAGATTTTCGACCGCTTGATGCCTGGGCCCAATCAGATCGACAAGAAACTCGCGGATTATCACGCCACCGCCGCCGACCTTCTTCAGGTGCCCATCGGAGAAATCACCGAAGCCGGCGTCCGCCAGAATATCGCAGTGGGGCTGGGCTATCAGGAAGCGTGGCTGCGCGGCATCGGCTGCGTGCCGTTATTTAATTTGATGGAAGATGCAGCTACCGCGGAGATCAGCCGCGCACAACTCTGGCAATGGATTTACCATGGTGCGCACTTGAAGGATGGGCGCAAAGTAGATTTTGCTTTGTGCGATGCGATCATTCAGGAAGAACTGGAAAAAGCCAAGAAAACCGCGGATCCGGCGCGCTATGCCGCTTACGAGAAATCAGCGCAACTGATGCGTGACATGATTCGCGCTCCACAATTCGTCGATTTCTTGACGGTACCTGCTTACGGTCGCTTGCTGCAGGACGAGAAGAACGCGGCGGCAGCCTAGACGCCGACTGGCTCTGGGGGAATTTCTGGCTCTATCGCAGACTAATTAGGCTATCCGCCCGTCGCCCGCGCGGTCACCGGCGCTGTCGTCTGTCGCACCATCAATTCCGGTTGCAACACAATTTGCTTCGCGTAATCGCTGCGCTTCGTCGAATTGATGCGCTGTAGCAAGGTCTCCGCAGCCACCACCCCCATTTGTCGCAGCGGTTGACGCACCGTGGTTAACGCCGGATTCTGATACGCCGCGCTCTGAATATCGTCGAAGCCCACCACGGACACATCCTCTGGCACGCGCCTCCCCGCATCGCGCAGTGCTCGTATCGCGCCAATCGCCGAAATATCGTTGAACGCAAACAGCGCGGTGAACGCCTCGCCTCTATCCAGCAGCTTGCGCATTGCGGTGTAGCCAACTTCCGGCGACGCCGAGTCGCATTCCAATTGAATGGTCAGTCTTTCGTTCACGGTGATTCCCAATCGCTGCGCAGCCGCCAGCACTGCTTTCCAGCGCGCCTCTGTGTCTGAACTGAAATCTTGCCCTTTAATCAGCGCGATGCGCGAGTGCCCCAATCTGTTCAGATGGTCCAAAGCTAAGGACGCCGCCACATCGTGATCCAGAACAATGTTCGTGACGCCGGCCACTTCGCGATGCCCGGAAATCGCCACGGCGGGCAGCGTGCACGCCTCGCTGCACACTGTGTCCACCGCGATGATTCCCTCCACCGCTCGTTGCTGCAGCAAAAAGGGATATTCCTCGATCAGGTCGCGCCGGTGCCGGTGGCTGACCACAAAATAAAAATATCCTTCCTGTAACAGATGGTCTTCAATCCCCGACATCACTGTGGCCGCATAGCCTTCGCTGATCTCCGGCACGATCACGCCAATCGTAAAGCTGCGCTGCTGGCGCAAGGAACGGGCCATCAAGTTTGGCCGGTAATTTAATTCGCGCGCCGCGGCACGAATGCGATCTTGCGTAGGGGGTGGAATCGATTTCGCGGCGGGAGAGCGGTTGATCACTAACGAAACCGTAGCCGACGACAAACCCAAATGTTCCGCCAGGGCCTTCAGGCTGATCGAACCGCCGCTGGCCTCGTGGCTGGGTGGTGATTGTGCCGATTTTCGTTTCATTCTTGCCATTTCGACTCGGCGCGTAGTCTCGCATAAGGCTTCCCAACGGGCAAGGTAAGCGAGCTTCCCCGATTTCCCGTTACTCCAATTCGTGCTAGGATGTGTTTTGTAAATCGATTTATTGCAGGGTTCAAAGATACTTGGCCACCTGGATCGAAGGCCTCCCGGGCCGGTAAATGCAGCGCCCCTGATTTTGGCAGTTGTCGTCGAGCACCGCCCGCAAAGAATGGAGTTCCTCTCATGGTGCATTCCAAGCTCACACGACTCCTCACCCTGTTCTTTGCGATGAGTTGCGTTCCCTTTCTTCCGGCACGCGCGCAATCCGCGAAAGAACAAGCGCGCTATACGGGGAAGCCAGTTCGTTCACATCTCGCCGATCCCTCCATCGAACGCAAAGTCGACGCCCTTCTGAAGCAAATGACCCTGGAAGAAAAAGTTGGCCAGCTCGTTCAATATTCTTCCGGCACACCGACCGGTCCAGGTCGTGGCCGAACCGACTATCCCGACATGGTGGCGAAAGGCCAGGTCGGCTCGCTCTTCAATCTCGAAAGCGCCAAAGCCGCCAACGAATATCAGCACTTGGCCGTCGATCGTTCGCGCCTGCATATTCCCCTGCTCTTCGGCCTCGACGTAATTCACGGTTTCCGCACTACTTTCCCGGTGCCGCTTGCTCTCGCATCCACTTGGGATCCCGACGTGGTTGAAAAAGCTGCGCGCGTTGCCGCCGAAGAAGCTTCTGCCTCCGGAATACGCTGGACGTTTTCTCCCATGGTGGACATCGCCCGCGATCCGCGTTGGGGCCGCATCATCGAAGGCGCCGGTGAAGATCCGTATCTCGCCAGCGTCATGGCCCGCGCGTACGTTCGCGGCTATCAAGGTTCGCACCTCGACGCGCCCGACAGCATCGCCGCCAGCGTCAAGCATTTTGTTGGCTACGGAGCGGCCGAAGCCGGACGCGAATACAACACCACGGAAATTTCCGAGCACACCCTGCGCGAATACTATTTGCCGCCGTTCTACGCCGCACTCGACGAGGGCAGCGCCACGATTATGTCCGCGTTCAATTCGCTGAATGCAGTTCCGGCCACCGCGAATCCGTTTACGCTCACCCAGATTCTGCGCAATGAATGGCACTTCCCGGGCATTGCTGTCAGCGACTGGACTTCCGTCAGCGAACTGATTGCTCACGGCATCGCGCTCGATGGCAAAACCGCCGCCCGCAAGGCTATCAACGCGGGCCTGGACATGGATATGCAGAGCGATATGTACCACGCGAATTTGCTGGATCTTGTGAAATCCGGCGCCGTCTCCGACGCGCGACTGGATGAAGCCGTGCGTCGCGTGCTGCGCGTGAAATTCGCGCTTGGCTTATTCGATAAGCCCTACACCGATGAGACTCGCGAAAATCATGGCCCATTGTCGGCAGCTAATCTCGAGCTAACCCGTCGCGCCGCGGAGCGCTCGTTCGTCTTGCTAAAAAACGACGCGATAAATTCCCAGCACCTGCTACCACTTTCGAATGATGTTCACGGCGTCGCGCTCATCGGCCCGTTAGCCGACGATGCTGGAAACATGCTGGGCTCTTGGGCCGGTCGCGGCCGACCCACAGAAGCCGTCACTCTGAAATCCGCTCTGGAGCGAAAGCTCGGCGCAGATCGCGTCAAATACGCCAAGGGTGGCACAATCACCGCGTCCAGCGCCTCCGACATCGACCAAGCCGTCGCCGCCGCCCAGAATTCTGACGTCGCAATTCTGGCATTAGGCGAAGATGCTCCCACCATGACCGCTGAAGCCGCCTCGCGTGCCCATCTCAATTTGCCCGGCCAACAGGAAAATCTTCTCGAACGCGTTGTCGCCACTGGCAAGCCGGTAGTTCTCATCCTCTTTACTGGCCGCCCACTACCTCTGCATTGGGCCTTCGAACACGTTCCCGCTGTCCTCGAAGCGTGGTTTCCCGGTTTGCAGGCAGGTCCCGCGCTCACCAGCATTCTCTTCGGCGACACTGTTCCATCTGGAAAGTTGGTAATAAGTTGGCCGAGGTCCATGGGGCAGATTCCCATCTACTACAACGCGCAAAACACCGGGCGCCCCACTGGCAGCACTGACCTCACCCATCCTCCCAAGGACGGTGAGAAATTTTTCTCGCGCTACATTGACGAACAAAACTCGCCTCTCTTCCCCTTCGGCTTCGGACTTTCCTACACCACCTTTTCTTATTCGCGCCCCGAAGAAACCCAAACGACGCTCAGCGCGTCGAAGTTAAATCAGCAGTTGCGCGCGGCAACGACAACCGCAGTCGCAACGCCTGGTGCAACTGGCGGGACCCTTACTGTTTCAGCGAATGTACGAAACACCGGCGGCGTCGCAGCCGAAGAAGTGGTTCAATTGTATGTACGGCTCCAAGGTACCAGCGTAGAAGAACCGGTTCGCGCTTTGAAAGCGTTCCAGCGCGTTTTGCTCGGTCCGGGCGAATCGAAGAACGTCGCCTTCAATCTCGGGCCCGATGCTTTCGCGCTTTGGTCCATCGATAATGAATGGAGAGTCGAACCCAGCCTGGTGCATATTTGGATCAGTCCTGATTCGGCCAGCGGCGAACCTGTGGAGTTGCAAATTTCCGAGTGAGCATAAAGTTCATTGAGCAAACCCCCTCTGCTCGGTCGACGGGATATCCTTCGCTGGTGCGCCCAAGGTTTGGCGCTCGCACCCTTTTCTTCGCTCGTGGCCCGCGCTAAACCGCCGGCTCGTCCTCACTGGAAACTCTCCGGCAGGCCGTATCCCGGATCCGACGATCAACTTCTCGAAGAAATCGAACACGCCGCCTTCCGATTTTTCTGGAATGAAACGAATCCCAGTACCGGCCAGGTGAAAGATCGGGCCTTCCTTAATGGCCACGATCCGCGCACCATGTCCAGCATTGCCTCCACCGGATTCGCCCTCACCGCTATGTGCATCGGCGATGCGCGCGGCTACCTGAGGACCCAGGACATTGTTACCCGAGTGCGCGCCACCCTCCGCTTTCTCTACAGCAAGTTGCCCAACGTACACGGCTTCTATTACCACTTCTTCGACATGAATACCGGCGAGCGTTGGTATCACTGCGAACTTTCCTCGATTGATACCGCGATTCTTCTTTGCGGCGCGTTGACCGCGCGGCAGTATTTTCGCGACGCGGAAATTCAGGATCTGGCCACAAAAATCTACAACCGCGTCGATTGGCCCTGGATGCTTAATAAAGGACTGACCTTTTCCATGGGCTGGCAACCCGACACCGGCTTCCTGGCCGTTCGTTGGGCGCATTATTGCGAGTTGATGATGATTTATCTGCTGGCCATCGGCTCGCCCACGCATCCGGTGCCGACCGCCACCTGGGCCGCTTGGTCGCGCCCAAAAATCACCTACCAGGGGCTTACTTATATCTCCGGCAACGACCCGCTCTTTACGCACCAGTATTCGCAAGCCTGGTTTGATTTGCGCAAGATGAAAGACGCCTACGCCAACTATTTCGATAATTCCGTCGTCGCGACCAGAGCCCACAAACTTTTCTGCCTCTCCCTCAGCGAACGCTTTCAGGATTATTCGGATGATCTGTGGGGAATTTCCGCCTCCGATGCGCGCACCGGTTACACCACGTGGGGAGGTCCACCGGCTCGCGGTCCCATCGATGGCAGCATCGTTCCCTGCGCGGCAGGCGGTTCACTTCCCTTTTTGTACGACGACTGCGTGCAAGTTCTGCGAACGCTGCGCGGCTTCGGCCCGAAAGCCTGGGGCCTCTACGGCTATGTCGACGCTCTGAATCCACTGAACAACTGGTACGACTCCGACGTGATCGGCATCGATCTGGGCATCACCATGCTCATGGCGGAAAATCACCGCAGCGGCCTGGTGTGGGAAACCTTTATGAAGAATCAGGAAGCGCGCACGGCTATGCAGAAAGTGGGCTTCAGGCCCGACGATACTGTCGAGGCCGTTCAGCGCGGCGATCGGCAAGTTTCAAGTATTTCGGCACGTCTGTAAATTAGAAGCTGAATCTCGCCTGCAGTTCCATGATGCGCGCGCCGAGCGCCTGTTGTGCCCCGCCAAAGTGCGAGTCAGTCACCACGTTGTCGATCGTCGTCAGATTCAAATTGTTAAAAAT
>DASXBH010000057.1:0-4445 GCA_036491775.1 Candidatus Acidiferrum sp. | reverse complement strand
GCCGCGATCACCGCTGTCGCGGCAAACGCGATTGGGGCAAACGCTGCCGCTGTCAGCCCCAAAAATCCCAATCCCCCATGCTCATCCGGATGTGTCGCAACCAATTTCAAGTTCCGTCGCGACAATCGGAACATGAAATATGTCCACAACAGCCATCTCCACAGCGCCACTCCCAGCAACAACTGGAAAATCGATGCGCTCACGATCACCGCGTACCAACCCGCTGCCGTTAATTGCAGTTCGCCTCCTAAAGACTGCGCCAGCCACGGCGTTGTATCCACCTGTCCTCTAAACGATGTCACCGTGTGCACCACCATCAGCAGCACGATCAACATCTCCGGCACGAACGAGTCGCGTACCCGCACCAGCCTCGTCACTGTCCCATGTAGTTCCTCAAGCTCTGGCGCGTCCAGCAGCCCTGTTTTCCAGATATGTCCCATTACCATCCGGAACCGGGATTCCATCAGCAGTTCCCCAATCAGCAAGACCGGAATGGCAATCAATAATCGCGAGTAGACACGATAATCCGTCAGCAAAGAGAACAGGCCCGCACGGTTCACAACTGCTGTAATCAAAACCAGTGGAAGCCACGCCACCGCAACAAAAATCACAATGCGCCGCCCTAGGTTCCAATGATTCGGTCTCAGCAGACCTAAACCCTGTTGCAGCCGGTAAAACAATCCTCCTCGCACCAACGAAACTTCCACTCCAGCTGAAACACTCGCTTGTCGCGTGGATGTATCCATAGTCGGCAAACTTCCGCGAGAGCAGTCGACAGCGTTCTCCCCCAGCCCTCGTGGACGCTGTCACGAGCGTTGCTCCGGCGTAATTGTCAAAACTAACAAGCTCTCCTGCTATAGCGCCCGGGAACAAGGCACATAGCAGATATACACATCATTTCATTCCGTCCCATTTCGTCTGCTTGTATCGATGTCGTTTCTATGGAGCAGGGAACTGCTGTGCCATCGGAAGTAGAATTCAGTGGAAAGTAGACACTACTTCGCTCGCGCTGCTTCTCCGCGCGTGGCAAGGTCCGTAAATTCTTAAGGTTTAATCCACTACACCGCGCTCGCCGGCTCTGCCGCCAACGGCACTTCACTCACAATCTCTGTTCCTCGCATCAACTCCGATCTCACCACCAACCTTCCCCCCACCAGCCGCATCCGCTCCTGCATCCCTACTAACCCGATCCCTTGCTCCGGTCTGACCCGCTCCGTATTAAATCCCTTGCCCTCATCTCGTATCCGCAAACTCACGCTGCTTTCATTCACCACTACTTTCACCTCCGCGCTCTGCGCTTCGCTATGTTTGATCACGTTGTTCAGCGATTCCTGCGCCACTCGAAATAAACACAGCGCCACATCACTCGGAATCTTTACCGGCAGGCACTCCTCCGAGAATTGCACCTCAATCTTGTACTTCTTGCTGATTTCTTTGCACAACCCGCTCAGTGCCGACACCAGCCCCACATGCTGCAGCCTGCTCGAATGCAACTCATGCGACAGCGAGTGGATGTCCATCGACAATTCCTTGATCCCCTTCAGCATCACTTCCACGCGCGCTCGTTCCTCCGCCGTGGGCTCGGGAAGCGCCTTCCATAGCTGCCCCAGCCCCACTCCGAGCAGTGCCAACCGCTGGCTGAAGTCATCGTGCAGCTCCCGCGCGATGCGCGCACGCTCTTCCTCCTGCGCTTGAATCAGTCGCCCGCTCACTCCCTTCAACAATTCCGCCGCCGATTTGCGTTCTGTCACATCTACGCACGACCCGATATACCCGCAGAAGCTTCCGTCAGTTTCAAATCGCGGCACACCATAATCCACGATCCACCGGTAACTCCCGTCGTATCGTCGCAGCCGGTATTCCATTTCAAATCCAACTCGTGCATCAAACGAATTCGAATACACTTCCATGCACCGCGGCGCATCTTCCGGATGCACACCGGAAAACCATCCCACACCTCGTTCTTCTTCAATCGATCGGCCGGTGAAGTCCAGCCATCCTTTATTAAAGAAATTGCACAGCTTGTCTGTCCCAGACATCCAGATCAACACCGGTGCCGTATCCGCCACCAACCGGAATCGCTTTTCGCTCTCCCGCAGCACCCGCTCATCGTGCTTACGTTCCTCCACCAGCGTCGCCAGAATCATGAACGGCACCGCCGTCGCCAACAAAAATAATTGCAGCCACAACACGCTGTGCAGCGGCTCATTATCCATAAATGGCCCGCGTCCATGCGCCGCTCCCCACACCGATAAAAACGCCACCACACTCGCCGATGTCCCCGCGCCCGCCGATCCAAATCGCAGCGCCGACCACAGCAGGAACGGCACCAGAAAATAAAATACCGCCGGGTTGTTCCTGCCCCAGTGCGACACAAATACCAAATAACCAAGGCACATCGTCGCCGCCAGCAGCGTCACTGCTTCCACGTAATTCTTTCGCCCCGCTCTTCGCCATTCCCCGGCGTGATCGATCCATCCCAGAATTGCCGGCAGTATCGTGAAAAATGCTATCGCTTCCGAAAGAAACGATATTCGCCAACTGGTCCAATAGTTGTTTCGCGTGGACAGCGCGCCAAATACCGCTCCCGCCGCAGGTGCCAAAATCCCGGCGACCAACGAGTATTTCGCCAGCGCCTTCATGCTGTTCAGCTTCGGCACGCCTGCAAACCAATACCGCAGACCGAACGCCGCGATCAGAATCTCCACTGTGTCCGACACCCACAGCAGCAGGATCGAATGACTTGGCACCTTGGCTTGCAGGTTGTACACCGCAAACGCCGCCAGCGCTGCTCCTAGAATTAACGCCCAGCTTTTGCGTGGCATCATGAGCAGCACGCACACCACCAGCACATTTGCCGGCCACAGCGGCCAATCCGCTTGCGGCAGAATTTCTAGCGTCCCTCCCAACAACGCCGCCGCGTACGACATGACCCCCACCAGGCAGGCCACTGCCACCATCCGGGATTGCCACCCCAGATTTACTCCGGTCCGCCGGTCCTGTTGCTTGATTTCCATCGGGCTGTTGCTTATTTCTTTTTTTTGCTTTGGTCAAAAACTAAGTTACTCGCTGGTTATCTGCGATCCTTGACCAAGTCCTCCAATACCACAGCCAGGGGAATCTGGGCAAGAATTTCCGCCGCCGACGCCGGTGCATTCCGCGCCCCCGTCAGGGCACGAAGACACCCATAGCGTCTTCCCAAAAAAGCGAAGCCCACGCGAGCTGCTCCCAATGAGCGGAGTCTGAGCTCTTGTCGATACTGGAAGTCTTGCCTTACTTTTTACTGCTGATCCTGCACCAGCGGAATCTGCGATGCCAGTTGCACATCCATCAAACCGTCAATTCGCCGTTCCATTTGAAAAAATGTCGCCGTCTTCTTCCCAGGCAGCACCTGGTTCACCAGCGGCACATATTTCGCACGGAGTTGGATCGCCGACTCGTTAATCGCCTCGGACCTCTTTAAATAATTCAGTGCCTGATCGTCGGTGATCGTTCCCCAATTCTTTGCATACTCCTGAATCAGCGCCAGTTTTGCGTCGCCAATCTTCGTGTATTCGGCCTGGTATTGATCGTAAACCGGCCAGAATTTTGTCGCCTCCGCGGGCGTCAAAATCAGATTCGCCGCAATCAGTTGTTTCTTATCCCCACGAATATCCTTCCGCAAGAGTTGAATGTCCTGATCGCTCGCCACTGGACCGCTGCTTGCCGACGCTCCACTCCCCGTTTGCGCCGTCACCTTCGACCCAGACCCAAACGAAACTCCCGCCAACATCAATACCGCTACCATCGTCTTGTTCATAAGCATTCTCCGTAGTGATCTTTTGTGCTCTGAGCCCCTAAAGCGAACCCCTAAAGCGAACCCCACCTGACGTCTGATTCTGTCCTCGGGCGAGCTCCGGCGGCATTGTCAAAACTAACAAGCCAGTCGGTTGACTTCGCGAACCGGACCGAGCGCCCATTCCTGCAACAGCGATGTCGAGTAGCTTCGTCCGCTCGAAACGGTCGTCTTTAGTTCGGTCTTTGCTTGCTTCCGGTGGGATTCAGCAAGGCGGACAGCGCGCAGCCGGTCTGTGGCGCGCAGTGCGGGCTCACACCACCCAGCACCTGGCCCTGTCATCCCGACCGTAGCGTCGCGCCTTGAGCGACGCGAAGCGGAGGGATCGCGGCAATACTCTTATCTCTCTACCCAACGATCTATATGCCCACCCACGTCATTCCGAACGGAGTGAGGAACTCTGCACCATCGCCGCACTATTCGCGATGAATCTCTCTTGCCTTTTTCCGCGCCATCGGCGCTTTGAGTTCGCTTTCACAGCGTACCGGAATCACTGCCGCTCATACTTGATACGCACTTGCACCCCGCACTTCTGCGAAAAAATTAGATAGTCTGACGGGTGCGTTTTCATTAGCTTTTCCACCCGGATGCGCGCCGTTCGAAAGTTGGG
>DASXBH010000056.1:0-2931 GCA_036491775.1 Candidatus Acidiferrum sp. | reverse complement strand
CCCGTTCAGCGTGTTTGACAACGCGACCGTCGGGGCCCTTGCTGCCAACAACCTGACCACCGCTAATGGTGGCGCCACGATCCTGTTACAGCCCATGTTCGCTCGCAGGAATTTTGCTAACGTCGGTTCTTGCGTAGCCACGAACTGCTTTGGCATCGCCGGAACTGGCTCGACGGCGCCTTACCTGTTTGCCCCTGCAACGGATTTCACTGGAGCGGTTGGTCGCAATGCTTTCCGCGGCCCAGGCTTCGTCGCTGGCGACATGAGTGTGCGCAAGAACTTCCGCATCAACGAGCGTGTCAACTTCCAGTTGGGACTGAACGCCTACAATTGGATTAACCATGCGAATTACGGCGCCCCGTACCCGGCCACAGGCTTCGGTCCTGGGAACTTCGGCAAGGTCCTTTTCACTCAGACCCCGCCGACGTCTCCCTATGGAGCGTTCGCATCGGCCGCAACCGACATGAGAATGGCGCAGTTGACCGGCAAACTGACTTTCTAACCCATCTCGCGAAAACGCGAAGGAAAGAGGGCGGCTTTTTCGAGCCGCCCTTTTCCTTTGCAATTGAGAGTGACAAAGCGGAGCTCGAGTGAACGGAAACTCCAAAACGTTCCGGCTAATACTTAATCGGTCTGAGAAACCGAAGGTTCCTGGTTCTGGAGTTTACACAAAATTGTGTCGGACTTTTACCCAGGTGCATCAGAGACGCGTACTCCTATCGCCGGCAAACAGTAGTCGGCCAATAACATTCATTCGCGCAAAACAAGGAGAGCTATGCCTGAGTTAGCCAACAAAGTCGCAATCGTGACCGGAGGCTCCCGTGGTATCGGAGCTGCCATCGCAAAACGTCTGGCGTCGAACGGAGCGAGCGTGGCCATCACGTACACGAAAGGTGCCAACGCTGCAGCGTCGGTCGTTAAGGAGATTGAACGCGCTGGTGGAAAGGCGACCGCATTTCAGGCGGACGCCACTGATGCGGGCGCTGTCAACGCCGCAGTCGAAAAGATCGCCGCGAGCTTCGGCCGGATCGACATCCTGGTGAACAATGCGGGCACGGCCATTCCCAAGAAGTTTGAGGAGACCACGCTGGATGAAATAGATCAAATGCTTAGCCTTAATATCCGCGGCGCCCTGGTGGCGACGCAGGCCGTACTGAAGCACATGAAGAACGAAGGCCGCATCATCATGATCGGCTCGTGCGTAGGCGAGCGTAATATGACGCCCGGTCTTGCGGCCTATTCGGCCACCAAGGGTGCCATCAAGATGTTCACTCAGGGGTTGTCCAGAGAAGTGGGAGATCGTGGCATTACAGTCAACAACATTCAGCCGGGCCCGATCGACACGGATTTGAACCCCGCCGCAGGAGACTGGGCGGCACCTCAGAAGGCCAATACAGCCCTTAACCGCTACGGAACTGTTGACGAAGTTGCGGCATTGGTCGCGTTTGTGGCGAGCCCGCAGGCGGCGTACATCACGGGTGCAAATCTGACTGTCGATGGCGGCACAAACGCTTAACCAACGCTTCTCTGTATTGGATGAGAAGAAACTGGAGCTAGCTGGAAATACGTAACCTTAAGCGACAGAAAACGGGTCGCCCTCTTTTTACAACTGAGACGAACAGAGCGGAGAAGAAGTTGGCTTAAGCTAAGCACGATGCCAGCGGGCGTAGCTTCGCATTAGTGCGGTTGGGTAGGCGGTGGGATCTGCTTTGTGGTTAGCTGTGCAACTTCTTTGCGCATCTCGATCGCGCGAAGCCCTGCGGGACTGCTAGGGTCCAACTTTATATAGGTGTCAAGGTCGCCGAGCAAGTTTGCATAATCCTTTTGCCGCATGTGAATGTTTGCAAGCAAGCGATAAACAATCGGTGTATTAGGCGCGATGCTCTTAGCTTTTTGCGCTGACTGCAGCGCGGAGTCTAAATGATCTCGACTTAGATCCAGTTTGCCAAGTTCATAGAATCCCATCCACGAGTTTGGGTTCAGCTCCACGCCCCGACGAACCTTCTTCTCGCCCGCATCGACCTCGCCCTTTTCAATCAGGAGTGTTCCTAAGCCAACATCCGCGTCGCCATAAGTATCGTGGCTGACCTCGATCGCTTTGCGGAAGCCTGTTTGCGCCTCGTCCGCTTTGCCCATGCTGAGATAGGCCATGCCAATTTCTCGGTGCGCTTCGTAAAAGCCGGGCGCAATCGCTACTGCTTGCTGAAAATCCGTCAATCCACCTTGAAAATCCTTGCCTCCGTATATTTTCTTTTGTCCAGACGCCATTAATTTTCGCGCAGCTTCCGGCATCGACAATTCATGAGCCGACACAGTCGGTCCGGCGGGACCAGGAGAGTGTTCTTTCACCTCCGGATTCATGTAAATGGTCATGCCTTTGTCTGAGGCATAACTCAAATCCACTTGCACCTGCATATTCTGGAAACCGCTTGCCTGCAGGGTAAGAATGTAGCGCCCCCGTTGCAGACCCCGAAAGGTGAACTCACCGGAGTCCGGAGTGATCGTCTGCCCGAGTTGGTTGCCGCCACCATCGCAAAGATGCACATCGACGTGCTCGATACGCTGATTGCGTCCTTCCGAGAGCACTATCCCGCTGAGCGTTACTGAGTTGTGAGATAACTGGGCAACCGACTGCGGCGCAGACACCAGCAGAAACAGCAAAATGCAGAATTGATTACGAAGCCGGGTCATACGCACCCCCATCCGGCCGAGGGCGATTATAGGCCGAAGATTTCCTCCGCACTAGTCGGAAAGTGCCTGGTGCGCGGCGGCGGGTTGGGCTGCTGCCCCTGCGGATAGAGATCCGGTGCAGTGAGGCTTATCCGGACGACATCCGCTAGCTCTTGCTCTACGGTCGCGGCGCAATGTCGATTGCGTTGTCTTTCGCTCCTTTCAAGGAGACGAGCGACTATTTCGGGGATCCGCAGAAGG
>DASXBH010000055.1:0-7893 GCA_036491775.1 Candidatus Acidiferrum sp. | reverse complement strand
CGTTGGTGGCTGGTCCTACGGCGGCATCTCCACCGATTTCATCATTGGCCAAACCAACCGCTTTAAAGCCGCAATCTCCGGCGCGGGTGCGGCCGAATTCACCACCATGTGGGGCCACGACCAGTACGAGCGCGATTACGTCGCCGAGTTGGGTTTCCCCTGGGAGAACCGCGAGAAATGGGACCACGTCGCGCCCTTCTACAAGGTCAAAAATATCCTCACGCCCACTCTTTTTGTCGGCGGCTCCATCGACTGGAACGTTCCTATCCTCGGTGGCGAGCAGATGTACGAATCGCTTAAGGCTCTCGGCCGTCAGACCGAACTGGTCGTTTATCCCGGCGAATACCACGAGTTCAAAACGCCTTCGCACATCAAGGATCTTCACGAACGCTATCTCGCCTGGTATGCCCACTACGTCAAAGTTGACGGCACCCCGGCGCGCCCAGCCGACAAGCCTGCTAACGATTCGAAAATGGCCAAGCAGTAGTAACGCTATCCGATTGCTCACCTCTTCAGGGGTGGGCTTCCCAGCAAAGACAGACAAAATCAAACACAAAAAAGGCCGCCTCCACTTTGGAGTGCGGCCCTTTTTTTGTCCTGCGTATTGCTGTCTTGCTTACTTTCCGATCTTCTGTCCGATGATTTGCCCGGACACAATGATTTCCACTCGGCGGTTCTTCTGACGTCCCGCCGCCGAACTGTTGTCGGCCACTGGATTGTCCTGTCCCATTCCGATCGCGGTGATCGAGTCTGCCCCGAGTCCCTGCGCAATCAGGAACTCACGAACCGTATCCGCGCGCTGTTGCGAAAGCTTCTGGTTAAACTCCGGCGTGCCGGTCGTGTCCGTATGTCCCTCGATGCCCAGGTTCAATCCCGGGTGCGCTTGAATGATGCCGGAGAGTTTCGCCAACTTCAGCTTGGCGTCCTGGCTTAGCGCATACTTCCCGGTTTCAAAGAGCACGTCCGCCATGTTCACCACCAGCCCCCGTGGCGTGTCGGTTGTCTGCAAAACGTCGTTGAGTTGCTGCAAAAGCTGCGCGCGCAAAGCCAGTGTCGCAGCCTGCGCCCGTGCCGCTTCATCTCGCGCCGCCTGCTCCTTCGCCTGCAATGCCGCCTGTTCTGCTTGCGACTTTGCCGCTGCCGCCTCGGATTCAGCCTTCATCTGCGCTTCTTTCGCCGCGGTCAGCTCGCCCTGCCGCTTCGCCTCCGCCTGGGCAGCCGCGTCAGCTTCCGCCTTGGCTTTCGTCGCCGCACTCGCTGCCGCCGCGTCGCGTTCCTTCTGGATGCGCTCCGCGTCCTGGCGCTGTGCCGAAAGCGCCCGCGAGTCTTCCGCAAACTGAATTGTCTGGCGCGCCGTAGTTATGATTTGCTTCTTCTCGGCCTTACCCGATACTTGATTTTCCAGCATCTGCAGACTCGAAACCGCCTTTCCGAAGACTTCCGGAGCATACGCATCTGCCTTTTGCGACCGCGCGATATCCACGGCGTTGCGCGCCTCGTATACTTCCAGCGGCGTGGTCTTCAAATTCGGTGTCAGGGCCAGCGGATTGCCCAATTTTGCGTACTGCCCTCGCACCATCAGTTGATAATCGTTGTCGGGGTAAATCTTGCCCTTAGTGTTTTTCTTGGTGTCGTTTTCCAGCACTACCTCTTCGCTCGGCAGCCTCACTGCGTAATAGGGCTCTGCCGTGATAATCATCGCAAAGGTCTGCAGTTGCGTGCTCGCGTTCAGCTTGCCTTCGCCCGTCTTATCCACCAGCACCTCGCCCATATTGTTGGTGCGGCCATCCGGTGTAATCGCCCACAACACGTAAGTCAGAAATTCCGTTCCGATCGAGGTCGGTTGCGGCATTCCGCTTAGTTTTACTTCAATGCTGGTCGGCCCCTTCTTTGCCTCAACCTTGGCCTCTCCCTGGGCTTGCGGCGCGATGCTGGTTCCTACGAACACAACTTTTGTGGCGCCACCACCAATAGGATAGCCGACGGCTTTAATCGATTTCTTAATGACGTCTGCGGCTGGCACTTCTGGCTGCTGCGTCTGCGCATACGCAAAACCGGCGGTAAGACTAATCGCGGTCAGAACGAACGGTAAAGTCCGATTCCTTCGCATAGTTGTATCTCCCACTCGTTTGTAACGGATTGGATTCCTGCACTGGTACTGCGCGGTGCTGGGCGGCTAGCCAATTCTATATCAAAACGACCGCCTTAAACGCATAAAGTAAACGCGTTCCATGACTCCGATGCCTCACACGCCGTAGCTGCTACTTGTTGACGTCCGTCTTCGTGAAGAAAAAGAAAAATGGGAGACGCAACGGTCTGTCGCATCTCCCAATCTCAAACTCAGTAGCTCAAAACTGTCAGATCAACTACTTATTAATGTCCGTCTTCGTCTCCAACTTCCCCAGCAGCGGCTCCAAAAATGGCTTCGTCGCCGTCGGCGCTCCTGCAATCGCCAGCTTCATATCCTGCGCCGCCGCGGGAAAATTTCCAGCGTTCGATTCCAGCCGCGCTTGCGCCAGGTGACTGATCCAATGGTTCGGATCTTTCTTCGACACCTCCGGGTAAAGTTCAAACGCCCGCTTGGCATCCCCGCCCCTCTGAATTCCGCGCGCGTAGGTATACAACTGAATTGCCGTCGCCTTTTGCATCGCAATCGCCAGCGCCTTCGCCGCTTCATCCCGCTTACCCATGGCCGCCAAGATGCGCGACTTCGTTTCCCAATTCTCAAATCGATCCTCGTTTTGGATCGACGTCTCTTCCCAGGTCAGCGCCTCTTCCAGGTTGTAATTGTTGTCCAGGCACCAGTTCGCCGCTTCGTCGTAGCCCGCCCACGTGAAGCCGCCAGTGCTGCGTAATTGATTTTTGATACTTTTCAGTGTAATCGCCTTTACATCCACCGACACGCGAAACGGAACTGCCACCTTTTCCCACCGCAGCGTCGCCTCCGCTGAATCCGGTTTCACATCATCAAAGGTGTAGGTCAGCGTCTCAAAACTCTCATCGCTCTTCGGCTTCACAATAACCCGCAACGCATCTTCCTTTTCGTCATAACTGAAACTTCCCCACGACGTCGAATTCTTCGAGAAGATTATTGTCCACTGTTCCTTATCCGGAATCATATGCAACCCGTACGTCCCAGCTGCCAACGGTTTCCCTTCAATCGACACATCATCCGAAAAGCTCATCGTCGTGTTCTCGTTCGCACCGGCTCGCCACACTTTTCCATAAGGCACCGCCTTCCCAAGTACTTCTCGCCCAGCCGCCAGCGGGCGATGGTAGTCAATCGTGAGGCTCGTTAGCCCAATCACTTGCGTCACCGAGCCGCGCTGGCTCAGTTCTGGGAGCTTCAGTTCCGTGGCTTGGCTGCCATTCTTAAACTGTGCCGTCGCTTGCACCGCCGCAAAACTCACGCCCAACAAAACTCCGAGCAATACCTTATAGGCGCTGCGCATAGACACACACCATCCCTTCTTCTTCGAGATTCCGTGCTTGTACCGCCGGAGCCCCATCCGGCCGAACTGCTATGCTGCAATAGACGCCCCTCCACACTCTCCGTGAGCGCTGGCTTCTCCAGAATTTGCTCTAATTCCCGCGCCCGCGTTATGCTCCCTAGTCTCCTGGAGGCTTGCTGATGCGTTTTCTGTCCCCTGCCATGTGGCTCGCGTTCGTGGTGTGTATTCTATTTTCCGGCGTCAACAACGCGACG
Organism: Candidatus Acidiferrum sp.; assembly: GCA_036491775.1. Taxonomy (GTDB): domain Bacteria; phylum Acidobacteriota; class Terriglobia; order Acidiferrales; family UBA7541; genus Acidiferrum. Next base: position 4,187 of record DASXBH010000055.1, on the reverse strand, counting down.
GCACAGCAATACGACGCCAAACTTTATGCCGAAATGCGTTGGCGCTGCATCGGCCCCTTCCGCGGCGGCCGCACCGTCGCCATCAGTGGCGTGCCCACCCAGCCTAACCTCTTCTACATGGCCGCGGTGAACGGTGGCGTCTGGAAGACCAACGACTTTGGCCGCACTTGGAATCCCATCTTCGACGACCAATCTTCCGGCTCGGTCGGCGCCCTCGCTATCGCTCCCTCCGATCCCAACATCATCTACGTCGGCAGTGGCGAAGGTCTGCAGCGTCCCGATCTTGCCACCGGCAACGGCCTTTACAAATCCACGGACGCCGGCAAGACCTGGACGCACCTCGGCCTCCGCGACGCCCAGCAAATCACCGCCATCGTCATCGACCCCAGCAGTCCCGATCGCGTGTTTGTCGCCGCGCAAGGCCATCCTTACGGACCCAATACCGAACGTGGCGTTTTCCGTTCGTCCGATGGCGGCAAGAACTTCGAAAAAGTTTTATACAAAGACGAAAACACCGGTGCCGCCGATCTCGTCATGGATCCCACTAACTCTCAAGTCCTATACGCGGCGCTCTGGGCCGCCCGCGTCGCTCCTTGGGAAATCCGTAGCGGCGAATCTTTCGTTATTCCCGGCAGCGGCCTTTACAAATCCACCGATGGCGGCACCACCTGGCGCCCGCTAACCAAAGGTCTGCCCACCGGAGAACAAGGCTTGGCGCGCATTGGCATCGCCATCGCCCCAAACAATCCCAAGCGCATTTATCTCACCGCGGAATCACAAAAAGACGCCGGTATTTATCGTTCCGACGATGCCGGCGAATCCTGGCAGTTCATCAATGGCGACCATCGCATCGGCGGACGGGGCCCCGGCGCCATGGGTATCGCCGTCGCTCCCGATAATCAAGACACCATCTATGTTGCCAACACCACCACCTGGAAATCCACCGACGCGGGAAAGACCTTCACCGGCTTTAAAGGCGCTCCCGGTGGTGACGATTACCAGCGGATCTGGATCGATCCCAAAAATTCTCAAGTTATCGCACTTAGCGCCGACCAAGGTGCAGAAGTTAGCGTCAACGGTGGCCAAACCTGGAGCAGTTGGTACAACCAGCCCACCGCCCAGCTCTATCACGTCACCACCGACAACCGTTTCCCCTACTGGGTCTATGGCGCGCAGCAGGAAAGCGGCAGCGTCGCCACGCAAAGCCGTAGTGACTACGGCGAGATCACTTTCCGCGAATGGAGTCTTCCCGGCGTCTTCGAATACGGTTACATTGCCGTCGATCCCACCGACCCAAATATCCTTTATGGCGCCAAACTCACTCGCACCCGGCAAGACATCGGCGAAGTTGCCGACATCGCGCCCGAACCAGTCCGCCGCGGCCAATACCGTTACAATCGCACGCTACCAGTGGTTTTTTCTCCGCTCGATCCCAAGGCTCTCTACTTCGCCGCCAACGTGCTCTTCAAGTCCACGGACAAGGGAAATAGTTGGACCATCATCAGTCCTGACTTGACTCGCGAATCCTACGAGATGCCCGCGAACCTTGGCACATTTGCCGCTGGCGATCCTGAAAAAGGAAAGCATCGCGGCACCATCTACGCACTCGCTCCTTCCTTCAAAGAAGTGGACACAATTTGGGCTGGCACCGACGATGGCCTGATTCACCTAACGCGCGATGGCGGTAAGAACTGGAAGAACGTTACTCCACCGCAGCTCAAGCCCTGGAGCAAAGTATCCATTATCGAAGCATCACACTTCGAAGCCGGCACCGCCTACGCCGCCATCAACAGTTTCCGTCTTGATGACTTGCATGCGCATATCTACCGCACTCGCGATTTTGGCGCCACTTGGCAGGAAATCACTTCCGGCATCACCGATAATTCGCCGTCCAACGTGGTTCGCGAAGATCCCGTTCGCAAAAGCCTGCTCTACGCCGGCACCGAAAATTCCGTTTACGTTTCCTTCAACGATGGCGATTCCTGGCAGTTGCTGCAGCTCAATCTCCCCCACACCTCGATGCGCGATCTTGCCATTCATGGCGACGACCTGATCGTTGCCACTCACGGCCGCTCATTCTGGATTCTCGACGACGTTACTCCGCTACGCCAACTCAGCGAGCAAATTACCAAGTCTCCCGCGTATCTTTTTGCCCCGCAGCAAGCCATTCGTTGGCGTTGGAATCGCAATCCCGATACGCCCCTGCCGCCCGAAGAGCCTGCCGGTAAAAATCCCCCTGATGGCGCCATCGTCGATTATTTTCTGACCTCTTCAGCGCAAGGTCCAGTCACCCTCGAAATTGTTGACGAAAAGGGAAGCGTCGTTCGCCGCTATTCCAGCACCGATAAGCCCCTCGACATGGACAAAATCGCCAGGGAACATCCCATTCCCATGTATTGGGTTCGTCCCACGCAAATTCTTTCTACCGAGCCCGGCATGCACCGTTTTCTCTGGGATCTCCACGCCGAACCGCCGCAAGCTCTCGGCTACGAGTTCCCCATCTCCGCGATCTATCGCAATACCTGGCTATCTCCTCGTGGCGCCTGGGCGCTTCCCGGAAAATACACCGTCAAGCTCACCGTCGACGGCAAAACCCTCGATCAACCGCTCACCCTCACGATGGATCCGCGCATCAAGTCCTCCTTCGAGGACCTGCGCAAACAATTCGACATGCAATCCGGTGCGGTGGCGGGAATGAACAATACCTATGAAGCTCTCGAACAAGTCCAATCTGTCCGCGCCCAACTAAAAGACCTCACATCCAAAACGAAAGGGAAGTTAGCAGACTCCCTCGCCACCCTCGACAAAAAATGCGCACAACTCGTGGGCGCCACCCAGAGCGGCTTCTACGGTACGCCGCCTTCCGGCAAGCAGCCGGAAAATTTCTCCACTCTGAATCAGCACTTCGCCGCCACTCTCGCTACCGCCGACAGTGCGGATGCTGCGCCCACGACCCAAGCCAACGCCGCTTTCCACGAGTTGCAGGAAAATGATGCATCGCTCGCCAAGCAATGGAGTTCTACGCGCGACGCGGAAATTCCCGAGCTGAATCGTGGCCTAAAAAAAGCGGGCCTCCCGGAAATTGATCCCAGGAAGCCCTTGGCTGAAAAACCCGGCGGCGTTGCCGATGGCGACGACGAGCCGTAAAAATCTCTGAGTGGTCATCCTGCGGGGCGCGCGATTGGCGCCCAGCAGGATCTGAATCTCTACCCCAGCCAATCTCCACTACTTCAAGTACTTCTCGAAAAAACTGTTAATGCGCTTATCTGCGTCGGCCGTCGCCTCAGGGCGGTAGCCCGTCTTATTGTCCGGATTCTGGAACGCGTGCCCGGCGCCCTGATAGATCTTGATATCCTCGGTCTTGCCATCCGCCTTCATCGACGATTCGAAGGCATTCACGCTCGCTGGCGGAATTCCCTGATCGTCCGCGCCAAAATTCCCCATCACCGGCGCCTTGATCTTGGCAATTGTCGCCGGGTCCGTCGGCAGCATGCCGTAATTCACCACGCACGCCGCCAGCTTCGGTTGGTCCACCGCCAACTTCAAAGACCATCCTCCACCCATGCACCAGCCAATCGAGCCGATCCGGCTCGCATCCACATCAGGGCGCGACGCCAGATACGCGTACGCCGCTTCCAAATCCCGCAACCCTCGATCATCTGGCAAACCGCGCATTAGAATGTGCGCTTCGTCCGGCGTTGTCGCTGCTTTCCCGCGATACAAATCGACCGCCAGCGCCACATAGCCTTGTCCTGCAAATTTCTGCGCTTGCTGCTTTACCCAATCATTTAGGCCCCACCATTCGTGGATCACAATGATCGCCGCATGCTTGCCTCCGCCTTCCGGCGTTGCCAGGTAACCGTTGACCGTTTCATTCCCACTCTTATAGCTGACTGTTTCTGGCTTGGCCGCCGCCGCATGCAGCAGTAAAACCGAACACGCCACCAGCGACAATACCCCAGCACAAAGCGCAACTCTGCGGATCAACATTGAAGCCTCCAAAAAACGTGTCGCATTGTAGCCACACGCCACCCTAATTTCCAGTGGGAATCTAACCTAATCGAGAGGTGAAATCATGTAGCTCCAGCGTTCATGCCAGCGCGGCGCTGCATCCGAAAAGACCGCCGAACGCTCAGTTCGACGCGCTCTTCTCCATCGAGTCCAGCGCCGCCAGCACATCGTCGCTG
>DASXBH010000054.1:0-5837 GCA_036491775.1 Candidatus Acidiferrum sp. | reverse complement strand
TTTCCTGGCGCGTTCTACCAACGCAATGTGCCCTGCGTGCAGCGCCCCCATGGTTGGCACAAACCCTACGATCCGCCGTCCCGTTCGTGCGCCTCGCGATTTTTCTTTCATCCAGGCGACTGTTCGAATGATCTCCATCCCGCGCTCAGGCCCCCGCAGCAGCGGCGTGCTCGCGATAAAAATGCATCAGATCCGTCAAGATTGGTTGCGCCTCCAATTGCCGCAGCATGGTCGTAATCTGGCCGCGATGATAGGTGCCGTGGTTCACCAAGTGCTGCATCGATTGCCACAAGGGATTGCGATAAATTCCAAACTTCATCGTCTTGTACTCACACACCGTATCCAGCTTGTCTTGGGTCAGGCCGTGCACAAAGTTCAGCAAGGTCGGTTCAAATCCTACCCAACTCTGTTTGAGTTTCGCGATATCCGCGTATGCCGCGTCATCTGGAATCGCCGAAGGCGAGTGCCCCTGAAAACGCTCGAGCCAAAGCCATTCCACTCCGTAAATATGCGACAACGTGTCGCGCACCGAGGAAAAGCTAGAGCCCATCTGCTTGTTGTACTGTTCGGGCGTCAAAGCGCTAACTGCCTCAAGCACACGGCGATCCGCCCAGGCATTGTATTCGTAGAGCAGAATCATATCTTTTGAATTCATGAAACTTCCTCCCTGAACAAAACCGCGGGGCGCCCCGGTCTGCTCAAGGCGCCCCTTTTTTCCATCCCTAATTATTCCCAACTCCTCATCGCGCAATCGGGATGGTTTTTCGTCCTTTAACTCCGCCGGACGCATGATAGGACTCGGCATCCGAAGGAAAACTGCCGTTTTGCACATCGGCGCAATATTCTTTCACGGCCGAAGCGATGATGTCCCCGACATTGGCGTAGCGCCGCGCAAATTTCGGTGGCGTCTGGAACGTCAGCCCGATCATGTCGTGCAGCACCAGAATTTGCCCGTCGCAATCCGGCCCGGCTCCAATCCCAATTGTAGGAATACGCACCGACCGGGTAATCTCTGCGGCCAGTTCGCGGGGAATTCCTTCCAACACAATCGCGAAGGCTCCTGCAGCTTCCACCGAGCTAGCATCTCGCAGCAATTGCTCCGCCGCACTTGGCGTCTTTCCCTGCACGCGATAGCCACCAAATGCATTTACAGATTGTGGCGTCAAGCCGATATGCCCCATCACTGGAATTTCGGCCTCGCTCAATTTAGCGATCAGCTCCAAGCGCCGCTCGCCGCCCTCGACCTTCACCGCTTCCGCGCCTGCTTCCTTCACAAAGCGCATGGCATTCTTCAACGCTTCATTTATGTCGCCATGATAGGAGCCATATGGCATGTCGGCCACCACCAGCGCGTGGTGCACTCCGCGACGAACCGCCTTCGTGTGGTGCAACGCTTCTTCGATCGTCAGCGGCAGCGTGCTGTCATAGCCCAGCACCACCATGCTGACCGAATCTCCAACCAGCACCACGTCGACACCCGCTTCATCGATGATGCGCGCGCTGGGATAATCGTATGCCGTCAGGCAAGTAATCTTTTTTCTGTTCGAGGAATCTGCAGCGAAGGTTTTGCGCTGCAGCAATTCGGGCACGGTGATCTTTTCGGTGCCCCCATTCGGGATGATGCTCATGTCGGCCTCCGGTGCCGCTCCCTAACCTCGGGATGCAGCCCTCGTCCAAACGCCTTTACTATAACAAATTGTGATGCAGGTCACCAATATTTGTGATTCTCGACGGCTACCGTCCCGCCGTTTGCGCTCTTTAGCGCCTCCCAATCTATACACGTCATTCGGCTTGCGTCCACTCACTTACGGTTCGACAGCCACCGTCTGCTCAGAGATGTTCCAGCCACGTAGACCCAGCTTTAAGCCATCGTTGCGCGCTGATTTTGGCGTAGCTATCTGTATTTCTTTGCTCTCGCCGGGAAGCAACGAAACGTAATTGTCGCTGTAATACGCTGGCAACACACGCGTCTTCCCGTCGCCACCTAGCAGCGTCAACTTAGTCTCGACCGCTGCGGTGGTGCCGGTATTCTCAAGGTGGACCCTGATCCGCACTTCGTCTTTTTCGCGCGCGGCATGTGCCGAAATCGCCAGCTTTGCCGCCGCCAACCGATTCAGCTTGCGGTAATCAGCGGTATCCGCGCTGACCCAGTAGAAATTGTCAGAAGCCAGCTCGCCGGCGGCGTCGCGAAGCTCCAGCTTAACCAGAACTACAGAATCTTTCACTTGCGCGGCGAGGTCCAATGTAAACGCCTCCGTCACGCCGGTCGGCGCATTCTTCTTCGCTTCCTGCTGCACCAGGATTTTATTGTCCAGCGAATAGGCTGCGGCTCGCACCGTGAGCCCACTCGCTCCGTCGGGAAGGGAATTAGCAATCTCCACCAGGTAATTATTTGGATCCATCTGCACGTGCAGCGGCTCGCTACCTTTTTTCACCGCATAATAAGATGCTTGTGTGTCGTAATCCGAACTGAAAATTTGCCACGTCGAACTCGGCCACGCTGGTTGCGTCATCCACAGCATGCGGCCGGTGTTCGGCGCCCATAAATGCGCATTCATTCCTTCGAAGATCGCGCGGTGTTGCACGTAGTTCAGCATCTGCGCTTTACGATCGAAATCTTCCAGGCTGCTGGCTGCGCCAAATTCCTTTTCTAGTTCGGCCATGAACGGCACCATGTCTCCATTCCCGCTCTGGTGCCAGTCGTGATACGCCCAATCGTCGCTGATTGGCCACCGATCGCCTTCGGGGATCCACGCACGCCACGTATCCAGAGTCGGAAACGACGGCGTTCCAGTCTCAACGGAAAAACCGTGGTTCAGCGTGGTGAAATACAATTTGGAATCCACATACCGATAAGGTCCACTGTTCTGCAAATTCACCTGGTTCGAAGTGGGCGTGTAATAGCGCGTGCCATCCAGCGTTCGCGTTAGCTTTTCCAACCCTTCATTCAGCGTGGGCTGCGGCACGCCTTCGTTCCGGCCGCACCAGATCACGATGGAAGGATGATTCCGGAATCGCTCGATGGTGTCTCTTGCGTTTTGTAGAAAGAGCGCGGGATCTTCTGGTTCCACGTTGTAATCCTGGGTGGAAGCCCAGAAATCATTCCACACCAATAGGCCGTATTCATCGGCTAGGTCAAAGAACACCTCTTCCGTGCTCTGTCCCACCCAGTTGCGAATGATGTTGACGTTGGCCTCACGATGCAGCCGAAAATACGGTTCCAACTTTTCTCGCGATACGCGTTTGCGTGCATCGTCCATGCCCCAGCTTCCGCCGCGCGCTGCGATCCGTACTCCGTTCACCTTAATCGCCAAATAGGGCGCCGCACGCACATCGTCCAAAGCCTGAATGGCCGCGGACTTTTCCATTCCGGGCCACAGCGAAGCCACCCAACCTTTCCAATTCTCGCGCCATGCTTCAGGAAGAATCTTTGGAAATGGATCGGCCGCCGGAATATTGCGGATTCCTTCATGGGTCACATTCACAACTTGCTCATTCTTTTCGCGCGCAGTCGCCGGTGAAAACTCCACGCGCCGCAGATGGCCGGTGTCGTCGAGCAAACTCAGTTCGTAAGTCATTTCGCGAATGCCAAAGCGGATGTCTTTGCTGTCCGATTCGCGCCCACCCTCGTTGAATGTCACTCTCAATGTGTATAACTCGGGTTTGCCGTATCCATTCGGCCACCAGAGTCGCGGATTCTTTACGCGCAGTTGCGCAAACTCCGCAGCGGTTAGCTTTATGTCGCTTTTTCCTGGCGAAACTGAAACGCTCTTCGTTATCTTCACGCCTTCAAATGACGCCGACAGCGTACCCCGCACCGCGGCATTCGTATCATTTTGTAGTGGCACCGCGATTTCCACCGACGCACTGCTGGTCTCCGGCAAAGGCAGCTTGGTTACCACTTGCGGATCGCTGATGCGCACGCTTCCTGTCGCGCGCAACGTTACCGGCTGCCAGATTCCCGTATCCCGATCGCGAATCGCAGGAATCCAGTCCCACCCTTCGGTGGCGACAAAGGTCGGCCCATCCAGGCACATGATTCCGCCGTTTTCGCCGGGTCCCGCCTTGATGCTCTGTTCGTGAGGAATTCCCGGGTGAGTCGGTGGCGACACGCGCACCGCAACCACATTGAATTGGTCGATCTTTACGACGCTGGTCACATCAAACACCCCACGAATGAAAGCGCCCTTAATGTTTCCCAATCGCTTGCCATTCAGCCACACCTCGGCCCTGTAATTGATTCCTTCAAACGTGAGGATCAGCCTGCGATTCTTCGCTTCTCCGGGCACCGCGAATTCCGTCCGGTACCAGTAATCTTGTTTGTTCAGCGTCTCCGGAATTACCAGATTGTTCAGCCCATAATCCGGATCTGGATACACGCCCCGATCAATCATCGTGGTTAGCACCGTTCCAGGCACGGTCGCGACCCACCAGTCTTTTGCTGGAAATCCTGCGAGCGCGATCGCCTCCCCGCCTTCTTTCACATCCGGTGCGGGTCGCAGCTTCCAGTCTCCTAACATCCATGTGTTTTTGCCGATGTCTTGCAGCGCGGCCGTCGCCGGAATATTCTTTGCCGCGCCGTGCTGTGGCTCGGCCCAACTCCTCGGTATTGTTGCCGGATCCTGTGGCGCACGGTACCCCGCTTGCCCTCGCGTCTGCACTGGCCACGGCTTCGAGCCATCCTCCAGCAACGCTTCGTCGAAGTTCTCGCGTTTTTCGTCCAACTCCTTTATCTCATCCGCGGTCAATGCATGACGCAACAATCTGAGGCCAACAATTTTTCCGCCAAAGTGTTTTCCCTTTGGCCAAGGCGGATCGGCGGGAGCCATTTGCAGCACACCACTTACGCTGCCGAATTCCAGTTTGCCGCCGGCAACCCGCGCTCCGTCGCTATACAGCTGAAACTCGCTTCCGTTGAACGTGGCCGCTGCAAACTGCCACTTGCCCGCAGTTATCGCCGTAGGAGCTGTCAGCACGCTATCTTTTCCGATCCGCAGTGTCAGCTTGCCGTCTTCTACAGCCAGATACCGGAAATATTCGTCCTGGGTTGTTCCCACGCCGGCTACTAGGATCAGACCCTTGGGCACTTCTTCCAGCAACACCCAGCAGTACAAACTCCAGGGTGAATCGCTGCGAAGCACCGTATCGTCTTTCACCAACACTTTTTTCAAACCATCGCCGTCCGGCAAAAATCTGGCGTTGAACGGCCCGTAGTAGGGTGGATCATTTGTAGGAATCACGTTCTGTGCCGCGGCAACACTTGCAAACGCAGCGCCAAGGACCACAAGCGCCGCAAGCGTTCTCAACAGATTCACTCGTGAAACAAGCATTGGGTATCTCCGATTCCTGGGAATCCTCTTGCAATACCGTTATTGCCGCAAGCGCAATCGTCACCACGCGATGTACTCATTGAGCTGACGTTTTAATGAATTGCCGGAGCTTGGCTACGACCCTTCCACTGGCCTCCGCGGCCCATCCAGTAGCGCACGGCCGATAACCACGTTGCATAGGAATAGAAAGCTGCCGCAATCGGCAGAAACGTGGCCCACAGAGGGGATAGGCGGTAAAAGCGCACCGTCGGCAGATAAGTCAGCGTCATCAAGACCCACGCACCAAGCGCGATCTGCCACGCCGGCGGGTGCGACTGCAACGCAAGCGTTACCGGCACAACATAAGTAAGCAGCATGCCCAACAGCGTTCCCAGCAACAGCCAAGGCGAATAGCCCAGTTGCGTGAACGCCGTCCTCGCGATCATGTCACGTATTTCTGTGAACGTTGTGTAAGCGCGCAGGCTTATGCTTTTTCTCGTCAGCCCCATCCAGATGTTTCCATCGCTC
>DASXBH010000053.1:0-16297 GCA_036491775.1 Candidatus Acidiferrum sp. | reverse complement strand
AGCACGAAAACGTGTGTGCTGTTGGCGGAGATGGATGGCGATCAGGTGCGCTTCCTGGCGCTGGGCGCGGCGGAATCGAAGGGGCTGCGCAAGGGGCTGATCGTCAATCTGGATTCGACGGTGAGTTCGATACGGCGCGCGGTAGAAGAAGCGGAAGGCGTGGCCAATGTTCCGGTGGAGTCGGCCACGATTGGCGTGGCGGGCGGGCACGTGCGCGGGATTAATAGCCGAGGCGGAGTGCCGCTGGGGCAGCGTTCGAGGGACATTGAGCGTGAAGATGTGCGCAGAGCGATTGATGCGGCACGAAATGTGGCGCTGCCGCAGGATCGCGAAGTCCTGCATGTATTGCCGCACGAATTCATTGTGGATGCGCAAGACGGGATTCGCGATCCGATAGGAATGGTGGGCCAGCGACTGGAAGCGAATGTGCACATCGTGACGTCGTCGATCGCAGCGACGCAAAATTTGGTGACCGCGGCGAACAAAGCGGGAATTCTGATTAACGATACGGTCCTGGAGCCACTGGCTTCCGCGGAAGCTTGCCTGACGCAGGACGAGCGCGATTTAGGCTGCTGTTTGCTGGACATTGGCGGCGGGACGACGGAAGTAATTGTGTATGGCGGCGGGGTGGTGCGGCATACCGGCGGAGTGGCGATAGGCGGAGACCACTTCACGAATGATCTTGCGGTGGGGCTGCGTACGCCGATTCCGGAAGCGGAAAAGATCAAGCACCGGCATGGCTGCGCCGCGGCACATTTTCTACATGACGATGGGGCGATTGAGATCGCGAGCGTGGGAGACCGTCCGCCGCGAACGGTGTTTGCGCGGATGATTACCGACATTATCGAGCCACGCGCACAGGAATTGCTGGCGTTGATTGGCGATGACCTGCGACGCTCCGGACTGGACAAGCAGATTCCAGCTGGATTTATTTTTGCGGGAGGGGGCGCCCGGTTGAACGGGCTGGCCGAACTCGCCGAACAGGATTTCCATTTGCCGGTGCGGATGGGGGAGCCGAGAGGCATCCTCGATCTGCCCGAACAGGTGGCCCAGCCGGAATATGCCACAGCTGTAGGGTTAGTGCTCTGCGCCGCAAAAGCCAGACGTGCCGCCCCGCAGCGCTCCAACAACCTGGTTTCGAAACTGAAAGCCATGTTTGCTGGGGCCTGACGAACCAAGTAGCGCCGGAAGTCTCCAGGGGAGATGCCCGGCCAAATGAAGCGGCCGCCGGCGAGCGGCTAAACGAAGTTGGAATGGAGTGCCGAGGGAAAAATGCAGGCGTGAGGCCCATTTTTCCACAGGCTCCCAAAACTGATTGTAGCGCGGTGGAAATACGAGATTTATAAAAGGATTTCACCAGCCGGACAGGGGGAGAGGATGACAGCGAAAGACGCAGGAATCCGGATGAGTTTCAGCGAAGAATTGCAGCCGGCAAAGATTAAGGTAATTGGTGTGGGCGGGGGCGGATGCAATGCGGTCAATCGCATGATCCGCGCGAAGCTGGAGGGCGTGGAGTTCATTACGGCAAACACCGACCTTCAGGCGCTGAAAATGTCGCAAGCGCCGGTGAAGTTGCAACTGGGCGCAAAATTGACAAAGGGGTTGGGCGCGGGCGCGAATCCCGAGGTGGGGCGCAAAGCGGCTCTCGAAGATACAGACAAAATTATTGAGGCGCTCGAAGGCTCGGACATGATTTTCATCACGTCGGGCCTGGGCGGAGGCACGGGAAGCGGAGCGGCGCCGGTGGTGGCGTCGTTGGCCAGCGAACTGGGCGCGTTGAGCGTGGCGGTGGTGACCAAGCCGTTTGCGTTCGAAGGCAAGCGCCGGATGCTGCAGGCGGAACAAGCGCTGCAGGAGTTGGTGAGCGTGGTTGATACGGTCATCGTGATTCCCAACGAGCGATTGATGGAAACGGTGGAGCGAGGAACGAGCTTCTTTGACGCGTTTCGGATTGCGGATGATATTTTGCGGCAAGCAGTGCAGGGAATTTCGGACATTATTACGGTGCCGGGAATTATTAACCGCGACTTCGCGGACGTGAAAGCCATCATGCACGGGCAGGGTTATGCGGTGATGGGTACGGCGGTGGCGAACGGGGCGAGCCGTGCGGTGGATGCCGCGAACCGGGCGATTGCCAGTCCGCTGCTGGAAGACAATTCGATTCAGGGCGCGCAGGGCATCCTGATTAACATTTGCGGGAGTTCGTCGCTGTCGCTGCATGAGGTGCATGAAGCGTCGTCAGTCATCCAGAAGGCTGCGCACGAGAACGCGAATATTATTTTCGGCGCGGTGATGGATGAAAACATGAAGGACGCCGTGAAAATTACGGTGATCGCGGCGGGCTTCAAGGATTCAGGCAAAAAGGGAGCGCAGCAGAAGCCGACGTTCCTGCCGAAGACGTGGAAGGCTGGGCGGGACGTTCCGGCACAAGAAGAAATGCCGCAGCAGGCGCCAGCGCCGCAAGCGGCACCGGCTCCGCAACAGCAGCCGAACATTGTGCATCAGGTTTCGCAGCACGCGCGGGAAGTAGTGCGGGATGTGGCGCCGGAACCGTCCAAGGATGATTTGGATGTGCCGACGTTCTTGCGGAGGCAAGCACAGAAGGCCTAGGCCGTTTGATTCTCAGTTTTGAGTTTGTTGTTGACCCCGGGGCACCCCAGTCCGTGCCCCGGGGTTTTTTTGTGCGGCGAAGATGTTACACCTCCAGGAGGCTGAATTACATCTTATAGAGTAGACGAACGATGTGGCGGGTGAGTTCTCCAGGTTGATTGATCAAGGAGAAGGCTCATGTCTGTCAACGTACGCGTGGCATTAACTCTTTTTGCATCGCTATTGCTCGGTTCCGCGGTTTTATCTCAGCAAAACAATTCAGCAAGCCAAGCCCCCAACGGCCGGATCCATCTGGACGTGGTGGTGGCCGGAAAGTCCGGGCCGCCGGTTGCTGGATTGAAGGAGCAAGACTTCGCGCTGCTTGATAACAAGGCGCCGCAGGCGATCGCGTCTTTCCGCGCGATTGCGCCCGCGCAGGAACCGGTGGAGATCATCCTGGTGGTCGACGCGGTGAATACGAACTTTCAGAGCGTGGCTTACGAGAGAACCGAGATTGACAAATTTCTAAGAGCCGATGGTGGGCGCCTGGCGCGGCCCACAACACTCGCCGTTTTCACCGATCAAGGCATGCAGTTGCAAGAAGGTTTTACGCAAGATGGCAACGCACTGAGCGCGTCACTCGAAAAAGAAGTGATTGGACTGCGAACCATTCGCCGCTCAGCCGGCTTCTACGGAGCAGGCGACCGTTTTTTCTTGTCATTAACAGCGCTGAATCAACTTGTGGACCGCGAAGCCGCGAAACCCGGACGCAAACTGATTGTTTGGGTTTCACCAGGATGGCCATTGCTGTCGGGTCCGGAAGTACAACTCGACGGGAAGCAGCGGCAGGAATTCTTCGAAAATATTGTGAGCCTGTCGACGAAACTGCTGCAGGCGCAAATTACGTTGTATAGCGTCGATCCCCTGGGTACTTCGGATTTCGGAACACGTGCGTTTTACTACCAGTCGTACTTGAAAGGGGTGCGTGGGCCGAACCAGACGGATATTGGAGATTTGGCGCTGCAAGTATTAGCGGTTCACAGCGGAGGTCTGGCGCTAACGATAAACAACGATATCGCGTCAATGCTGAGGCAGTGCGTGGCCGACACGGAGGCGTATTACGAGATCTCGTTTGATCCTCCGGTAGAAACGAAACGAGACGAATATCACCAGTTGGAAATTAAAGTGGCAGATTCGAAGCTAAGTGCGAGGACGAGTCAGGGCTATTATGCGCAGCCGGAAGTGAAGGAAATTCACAAGGTGCCGGTGTTACCGACGCGGTAGAAATGCGTGGACAGGGCACGTGGGAAGGCGGACGGGTAGGTTCGCCTTCGATAGACGCGATAAAGACCTCGAAAAAGACGAAGACAGCATGGGGACTCCGTGGTGTGGTTAGTGAACCCCTCAGGCCTGAAGGCCTGAGCTTAGGGGATTGGTTGGGGTGTGCCAGACCATTGTGGATAATTTGTGATAGGCTTTGCTCGCTAACAGCTCACTCTCTCGACAGCTCTGCGCCTACCCCGGAATGCTTCTGCGAAGGAGATCCGCTATGCGATGCAATCCAGTGAAAACAATCTTGAGTTTCGCGATGGTGACGGTGGTCCTTGGCGGCTGCGCGACGCCATACCATCAGCAGGACGAGCGGTATATTTTGGTGACGACGAACGTGAATTTGCCGTACTGGCAGGAAGCACAAGCGGGGTTGGCGGATGTCGGCAAGCTGATGGGAGTGAAGGTGGAGTTGACGGGACCAGCGTCGTACTCGCCGAACGAAGAGTTGACGGCATTTCAGCAGGCGGTGGGGCAACACCCTTCGGGAATTCTTTTGTCGGTGAGCAATCCGCAATTGTTTAAGGATGCGATCGATGGGGCGGTTGCCCAGGGAATACCGGTGGTGTGCGTGGATGCGGACGCGCCTGACTCGAAGCGAGTGCTGTTTGTGGGTACGGACAATTTCCGCGCGGGACAGGAAAGCGGCAAGCGCATGGGCGACTTGTTGAAGGGGCAGGGGAGCATTGCGATTGTGACGCTGAATGGGCAGTTGAATGTGGAGGAACGAGTGCGCGGCGTAAACGACGCGCTGAAGAAATTTCCCGGGATTAAGGTGGTGCAGACCATCGATGATAAAGGTGACGCGCGGAATGCGTACGATGCGCTGTCGACATTGCTGAAGGGCAAAGAAAAGATTGATGGAATTATTGGTTTGGAAGCCTCGGGCGGGGCTGGCGCGGCGGACGTGCTGAACCGGTTGGACATGACCGGGAAAGTGAAGATCGTGGCGTTTGATAAGGATCCGGAAACGCTGGACTGGATTCAACGAGGAGCGATTACAGCGACGGTGGTGCAGAAGCCGTACATCATGAGTTTTTATGGGGTGCGCTTCGCGGACGACTTGCACCATAACGTGGTGCATGAATTTAAGGATTGGAAATCGGCACCGACAGGGCCGCTCCCGACGTGGGTGGATACCGGAACGGCGGTAATCGATTCAAGTAATCTGGCGGTGTTTCGCGAAGCGTTGGCTGCGCATCCGAAGTCGGTGCTGCAGTAACGATGCAGAGAATCGGGCACTTTCGAATTGCCGGCGCATTCCCTTACGCTGGCAGGTGCAACTTCTTAAGAAGTTCGGCACTGCGCGGGTCGCCGTGGATGCGATTCATCAGCGGATTGGATCTAAATTCCGGAGTGCCTGGATCGCGCTGTCGATAAGCGCGATCCAGCCACTCGAATGCTTTGTCAGTTTCCCCCCGGAAGGCGTAGACCTCGGCAATTTGATAGGCGCAGTCGTTTTGATGGGTGGCGATAAGCCTTTGCACCGCAGCTTCGGAGTCCGCACTACGGCCAACGGCATAATAGACTAAAGATTCGCCCGACAATTTTTCCCACTCTCCGGTCTCTTTCTCCATTTCCAGGAGAGCATCCTTGGGGCGCCCTTCTGACAATAGAAGCTTGCCTTGAGTGAGGTGGAGAGAAGAGAGTTGCGGATTCAATTCCTGAGCCCGTTGTAAGGCGGCATGGGCTTCGCCGTAGCGTCCCTGAAAAAACAACACGTATCCCAACGCCAAGTGAAAATTGGCACGCAGCGGATCAAGCGCGATCGCTTGCTTGTAAAGCTCAACGGCGTTATCAATGCGGCCAAGATTCCTGGCTAAATAAGCCCTATCGCCTAAGACCGAAGCGTTGCCAGGTTCCAAGGTTCCGGCTTTTTTCAAGGAGTCGGTGGCCCCTTGCCAATCCCAGTCGTGATTAATCTGGACCAACCCCAGCGCCATGTAACCCGTGGCTAAGTTCGGGTCGAGCGCTATGGCTTTTTCCGCACTCTCCCGGGCTCTGCGGAAACCGTCGGCATTTTCGATCAAGGCAACACTTGCGAGGGTTTGCAAAACTTCGGCACGTTGCGCCCAAGCAGGAGCAAAGGCGGAGTCGAGTTTGATCGCTTGGTCGGCATAGGAGAGTGCCTTGTCGAGATCGTCTTTGTCTTGGCCGCGAGCAATGAAGTACTGACCTTGGAGATAAGCCTGGTACGCATCGGAATTCGAAGTGCGCGAACCTTTCGAAATCTCGGGGCTGTTGGAGGTCAGCAATTTCAACTGCAATGCGTCGGTTACCGCGTGAGCAATCTCGTCTTGGGCGGCAAAGATGCGACTGACTTCGCGGTCATAGGTCTCGGACCAGACTTGGAACCCGTCGCCGGTTTTGGTGAGTTCGACGATGATGCGCACACGATTTCCTTCCTTGCGTACACTTCCTTCCAAAATATTGGCGACTCCGAGCTTTTGCCCGACAGTGCGTGGATCTTCGTTCTTCCCCTTGAACTGAAAAGCGGAGGAGCGTGCTACAACCTTGAGGCCGGGAAGCCGGGATAGACTGTTGATCAGCTCTTCGGTCAGACCATCAGAAAAATATTCCTGATCTTTGCCAGGGCTCATGTCGGCAAAAGGAAGCACAGCGATGGAAGTGCTGCTCGGCTGGAGAGCTTTGTTTCTATCTCGTGCGTGCCAGACGAAATTCGTTATGGCTATCGCCGCAAGTATCAGCAGTACCGCCGGAATCAAGAACCGTTGAAGCGAGGTCCGCTTCGAAGAAACTTTCTGTTTGCTTGCAACCACTTCGGAATCAGCGGGTTGTTGAGTAACAGGCGGAGTGGGCAGAGTTCCGGAGGCAGAGGCCTGCTCATCGGTCACGGGCGCGACAAAGCGGTATCCGCGTTTTGTCACGGTTTCAATAAAGATAGGTTTATCTAAACGGTCGCCGAGTAATTTGCGAATTTCGAGAATGTATTTTCGAAGAACTTCTGGATTGACATAGGTTTCGCGCCAAACCGCCGCCAGAAGCTCATCTTGGGTGACCAGGTATCCCGCGCGTTCTACCATGTAGCGCAGAACGTCGAAGGCCTTCGGAGTGATCTGGACTCGCTCCGGTCCACGCCAGAGGGAATGGTTATCCGCGTCAAGCCGGAATGACCGGAAGAACTTCATATCCAGGCCCGCAGTTGGCCGCGTACCAGACTGGTCGGTACGTAAATGCAATACTTTCAAGATTCTACCGCACTGTTACAAGGTCTGGAATCGAGTTGATGTAACAGGTTACGTTTGATGTTTCATTCAGAGCAAAGGGCAAATCTTTTCGCGATCGAGACACAACGAAAAAAGAACGAGAACGTCACACCTTAATTCTTGCAGTTTTGTACCCTTGGACCGCAAAAACCGACAGTTTTTGACGTCGTTACCCGGTTGAGCGGGTCCAAACGTAAATTGAGGAGCATTCAGATGATGTTGTCGAAATATGGTCAGAAAGAATCGAGTGCCTGGAGCGGAAGTTGTGGACCGCCGAATAATTCGGCGCGACCGCGGCTGGCGCGAGAACTTCTAAGGGGGAGTTGCCGCCCTGGACAATTAGTGCTGTTGTCTGAAATCGCGTCCGAATATCAACTGGAGGAAAGTTCAGTGTTGGAGGTGTTTGGTGAGTTCCAGTCACTGGGCATGCTCACGCTATCCGGGAAATCGACGGCGATCATTCACAATCCGAACCCAAAAGAGATGCAGGAGGTTTTTGAAGTTTGCGCGGCATTGGAGGAGATCGCCGGACGCGCCGCTGCCCCGGCACTAAAAGGCAATACCGGCAAATTGCAACGCGAACTGGACATCATGCGCTCGGCAGTTCGCGACCTTAATCTAGATTGCTATGCAGAACACGATGTGCGCTTTCATCGAAGCATCCTGCAAACGGCGGAGAACGATGTCTTGTTGCGGGTGTGGGACGCCTTGGCTTTCGATTTACGGATTCGCGCCACGATTGAGAAGGTGACCAAGAATCTGGTGGAGGTGGTCGAGTCTCACCAGCCGATTGTCGACGCACTTCAGAGGGGGCAGGGGAGAGAAGCTGGACTTCTGTTGCGCAACCACATCGAGACCTTTCTGGAATTTCTCAAGAAATCGGAATCAGATTCTGGAGCGCATCGAGCGATCCGTAATGATCTTGAGAGTGCAAAGGACGTCCAGAACGCGTTCTTCCCGCAAAAGGCGATTGCGATTCCGGGGCTAACGTGCGCGACTTTTTACAAGCCGGTTCAGAGCATTGGCGGGGACTACTATGATTTCTTCCCTTTGGGACCCGACCGCTGGGGGATGGCGATTGGCGATGTATCCGGCAAGGGAATCGGTGCGGCCTTACTCATGGCGAGCCTGCAAGCTTCGCTGAAGGCGCGAGCGCTGCATCCGCATTCGGATCTCGCGGAACTCATTGGCGATGTAAACCGGTTAGTACACGAGTCCTCTCCGATACATTTCTTTGCGTCGCTTTTTTATGCGGAATACCAACCGTCGATGGGAATACTGCGATACGTGAATGCTGGGCACAATCCACCGATAGTGCTGCGTTGGAGCGAAGGACAATGCAAAGTGTTCACTTTGGAAACGGAAGGAACGCCGGTGGGGCTGATGGAGGACACGGAATACACGTCAGAGAGCTTTCAACTTGAAACGGGCGATGTCTTGGCCGCTTACACGGATGGAATCACCGAGACGGAAAATCCCGGCGAGGACATGTGGGGACAGGAACGGCTGAAAAACTTACTGTGTGGCAGTCGCGGTAAAACGCCGCAACAGATTATCCGGCAGATTTTGGACGAACTGTCTGTTTTTGCCAAAACCAAACCGCAAAGAGATGACATGACCCTGCTAGTTGCTCATGTGAGAAATGACCGCTGACCTAGACGCAATTAGTGGGCTTGGCGGACCGGCGCAGGCGGTCCATGCAGTTTTCGCTCAGGCCAAGCCGTAGACGGCGAAGGCGACCAGGGAGGCTATACCCAGGGCGGAACCTAGGACGATGCCGGCCAGGACGTCGCTGAGGAAGTGCATGCCGAGGACGATGCGGGAGACGCCAATGCTGATGGCCAGAAAATACATGGTGCCTTCGAGGGAAGGGTAAAAGTAGCTGACGACCAAGGCGATGGAGAAGGCGGTCATGGTGTGACCGGAGGGAAACGAGAATTGATCCGGGGGCAGCACCTTTGACCAGCAGTGAGGCTCGTATTGGCAGGGGCGCTGACGGCGGCTCAACGCTTTGAGGATTTTGAAAACGGCTACGCCTGCAAGGGCGGCGCAACCGGCTGAACCAACGGCGGCGAAGCGCTGCGGGCCTCCGATGAAGAGAAGAATGAAGGCCAGGCTGTACCACAACCAGCCATCGCCCATGCGGGTGGCGGCCAACATCCAAAAACGAATCCAACGCGGGGCACGCCAGCGATTCATCCGCCGCATAACGCGGTGATCGCGGTTCTCGATAAAATCCCAGACGGTCTTCGCCACGGTCATGGCGTCACCTCAACTCGCCCAGTTGGCCTCGAATCTCGAATCGACATCCCAGAGCATGCGGGGAGCGGGCTGTTCGGCCTCCAGCTTCGCGGTCCACTGTTTGCAAAACCGGATTTCGTTTAGCCAGTGGGCAGCGGTAATGGCCGGGACAAGAATGCTGAAGGGCAAAATGGCAATGGCCCAGGGCTTTTCGCGGAGCAAGCTACCCGCAAAGGCATAGATGTCTTTGGTGAGCTTGAGGTAGTTGCCGTGCTCGCCATGGATGACGCCGCGTCCGGCGCGCAGGCCGGCGAAATAATCGGGGACGGTGCGAGCGCCCGGAACTTCGGTGAAGGTGAGAGCCACACCGGAGAGGGTGTGGGAATCGCTGCCGGCGATACCGACTTTATTGAGTTTGCGGGCAAGGCGATCGGCGGACACGTTGGACTCCATCCACATCTGGCCATTGCGAACTTCGTAGGCCGGGACGTAGGAGGCGAACCAGGTGAAATCGTCTTCGACGCGGCGGCCGGTCAAACCAGAGAAAACATGGTTGACGCTGAAGAAGAGTTTACGCTCGGTGAGGTACATGAGGAGCGCTATAAAATCGCTGCGACGGCGCTGAATTTCAAGATGATCACGTTCCGTGATGCCATAGACGCCGAGATGCATTTCGGTGCCGGTGGGCATGGTGACGGTAACTTCTTCACTAAGAAAGAAGTCGGGATATTTGCGGAGGGCTTCCGCGGCTTCGATGGAATCGTGATCGGTGATGGTGACAATGGACATGCCCAGATGTTTGCAGCGGGCGTAAACGTCAGCGGGTTCGTTATACGACTCTTTACAAAGCCGGCCCAGACCTGGCGTGCTGCACATGCCGGAGCCGGTGGAGTGTACGTGAAGGTCGCAGCGCATGGATAAATCGTAGACCTGAGATATGAACAGTCCATGAAGAGAGCGCGAAATGTGCATGAAAGGTTGTATGCAACTAATTGAACACAAAAGACTTCGCAAGTTATCCACATGGCATGGTGAGTGCTCTTGTTGCAAATGTAAAAGGTTATGTAACAATGCGGGTCGATGCCGAAAATACACCTGCTGTTTCACGATGCTGGCGGTGGGCACCGTAACGCGGCAGTAGCATTACAAACCATAATCGCGCAACAAAAGAGGCCCTGGCAGGTAGAGCTCGTGCAATTTCAGGAGCTTACCGACCAGCTGGATGTGCTGAGGAAACTGACCGGCATCCAGATTCAAGAACAGTACAACGTTTTGTTACGGAATGGATGGACGCTGGGGTCGGCGCAGCTGCTGAAGGTACTGCAGGCAACCATCTGGATGTTTCATGGGCCGATGGTGAGGCTGCTGACGAAGTATTTTCGCGAGCATCCGGCCGACCTGTTGGTATCGATCATTCCGCATTTTAATCGGGAGATTAATGAGGCGTGGAAAGCGGCATGCCCAGGGCGGCCGTTTGTAACGTTGATTACCGATTTGGCCGATTACCCACCACATTTCTGGATCGAAAAAGATAAAGAACAATATGTGATCTGCGGGACGGAGCGAGCGGTGGAACAGGCGCGGGCGATGGGAAAGGACGACGCGCACATTTTTGCCACGTCGGGAATGATATTGCGTCCGGATTTTTATGTTCCGGACAACACCGATCCGGTGACTTTGCGCAAAGAGCTGGGACTGCGCGAAGGCTTGACGACGGGAATTTTGTTGTTTGGGGGATTTGGTTCGAAGGCGATGTATGAGATTGCAGAGAAATTGGATGCGGCGAATCTGCCGTTACAGTTGATTGTGATTTGCGGGCGCAATGAAAAGCTGGCGGAAAAGTTTCGAACAAGATCGTGGAAGATGCCGATGCATGTGGTGGGATTTACGAAAGAAGTGCACCGGTTGATGCGAGGAGCGGATTTTCTGATTGGCAAGCCGGGGCCCGGAAGTATTGCTGAAGCGATGGTGCGGAAGTTGCCGGTGATTCTGGAATGCAATGCGTGGACGCTGCCGCAGGAGCGCTACAACACGGAGTGGGTGCGGGAAAAACAGGTCGGAATCGTATTGGATAACTTCGGGGAAATTGTTGGTGGGGTGAAGACGTTGCTGGAACCGGGAGCGCTGGCGACGTTTCAGCGGAATGTAGCGGGGCTGAAGAACGAGGCGATTTTTGAGATCCCGGAGATACTGGCCAAGCTATTAGGACAAGTTGGAAATGGATTGGGAGTGACGCACGAAGTTTCGTCGTCGGCCGGGCGTGTTTAGAGGCGAGGCGATCGGCTAATTACTGGCGCGCTCGGGGCGTGCCGGATGAGCGAGCCGCGGCCGGGCTTCGGGCGATTCAGGATGAGCGCTGGCGCGGGGCTTGGCGCAGGTAACAGCCCACCAGCGCGACGCGTACTTGGGAAGTTCGCACATTTTGCCGCAGCCTACAGCGGTCTTCGAGTGGGCACATCCACAATAGCAACCATCGACAGTGGACTGACGAACGCGGGACGAACTATCGGCCCATGCGGTGATGACCAGCAGTCCGGCGGCGAGAAGCAGGTCGAGAACGAGCCAAGCGGCGACGCGGTAGAGACGGTTGCGAAGGGAGTAGTTCGTCATGAAGGGCAAGTCTGGCGCTGATTGAAAAAAAAACCAGTAGCTCTGGGGTCACAAAGATTTTTGTTACCCGGGTACTGGGACCGGGTTGTTGCCCGGTGGGCAGGTTGTAGTGGGCAAAGGGTTCCAAAAGAAATTGGGGAGCGCCGAATTGGAATGGATTGTGGAGCGGAATATCAGCTAAGGCGTGTGTTTGTAAATGATTATGAGGGTTTTTTAAGGTGGAAGATGGCGAGGATCGTGCAAGGAGGGAAGGTGTGGGCGCGTTTCAAAGACGCGTTAACAGGATGGCAAGCGAGGGGGAAGGGGCTTGCTTGCGAATTCTGAGAGCGCGTTACCACCAGCCTCTGAGAGGGAAGCTAGGATGGATGACCCCACGCGCCGGTGTGAAAACGACACCGGCCTTGGAGCGCGCCTTCTGGAGCTCCTGATTTCGATCAGGAGCTCCTTTTTTTATGTGGAATAGAGCTGGTTCTCCCGCCAGACGTATTGTTGAACGAGGGGCGTGAAAGCATGTGCTCCCGACCTTCATCTCCGCAGCAGGTCAATAAGAACAAGGGAACTAGCCGACTTCCCCATTACCTATCCTCACCGTCCCCATCTGGATTACTTCCGGTTGCCGGCAAACTGTCCGGAACCTTGGTCAACATCTCCCAGAAGCCCATTTCTGGAGAGTTTTTGGATTGCTGACTAACCGGGAGCTAGTCGTGATTCCAAAGTTTCCCTTACAGATTCCTCCGCCCTTTCGCTTGCTCATTGCATCGAAACTGACAAATACAACGCCGTTGGCGCGGAGTAGAGTACGGTGAAGCACCTAGAGGGGGTTCAAGGATCAAGCGCCCAGAGACGACATCAGCTCACAACGTCCTCTTGCAATAGCTCGATGCCGTTGTAGCGCTTACACTTTGTAGCACAATTTTAACGTACCTCATCGTCGCCGCGATGCGTCAGTCTAAGCGACCGTTCCTCGCCCCTTTGGTTTGACAACGGTGCGTTCAAAATTCAGCCGACATTCACTTCTCGAAAAGAAGGAGTCAAATATGAAAATCCTGCAAGTGTTAACCTCGCACGATCAACTCGGCAATACAGGCCGCAAAACGGGGTTTTGGCTTGAAGAAGGTGCGGCCCCATACTTTGTTTTCAGAGACGCTGGTGTCGAACTCACGCTGGCCTCTCCGAAAGGCGGACAGCCGCCCATCGACCCAAAGAGCGACCTGGCGGAAAACCAGACTCCGGCGCAAGTGCGGTTCAAGAAAGACGAGAAAGCGCTGAAAGCCTTTGCAAACACCGTGAAACTTGCCGATGTAAAGGCAGAAGACTTCGATACCGTGTTTTATACCGGTGGGCACGGTCCGATGTGGGATCTCGCCGAAGACCCCGTGTCCATCGCTCTTCTTGAATCGTTCTACAATTCCGGCAAGCCAATCGCTTTGGTCTGCCACTCACCCGGAGTGCTCCGGCACGTTAAGTACAACGGAGAGCCCCTCGTGAAGGGGAAGCATGTAACCGGCTTTACCAATGGCGAGGAAGAAGAAGTGCAGCTGACCAAGGTTGTGCCTTTCCTCGTTGAAGATGAACTGCTACGCCTCGGCGCCATCTTTGAGAAGAAGGCCAACTGGCAGCCTTTTTGCATTACCGATGGTCGCCTTATCACCGGTCAGAATCCCGCATCCTCGACCTCGACGGCGGAAGCCCTCATGAAGCTACTTGGGGAGAGAGCCGCCCGCGCCTCTGCTTGAGTTGGCCATCACATCGGTTCGCCGTTCTTATCGATGAAGGCGGCCAAAGCGATTTCGCCGCCTTGGCCGCAAAGGATCCGCCGCGACGTGCGAAGCGGGGAGGCAGCTCGAATTGCGATCTATTGACGAACGAACAAGTTGAACCGCTTGAACCGCGAGCATTGAAGGAGGAACTATGTCAGCCAGTAAAGCAGCACAGCAAGTCAAAGAAGCTAATCCTCTCGATTTTGTGCCCGACCAAATTCCTTTCGACACTCCCTATGGCCCACCGATTTCACTCGAACGCGCCCAGGCTGTGATTCACGCCGCAGTGGCAGAGGCGAAGAAGCGGAATTGGAAGATGAATGTAGCCGTGGTTGATTCCGGTGGCAATCTCGTTGCCTTCCAACGAATGGACGGGGCGATGCTTGCCGCCATTCAGATTGCCGAACACAAGGCACGAGCAGCCGCAACCTTCCGGCGAGAAACCAAAGTCTTCGAGGACGCCGTCAACCTGATGCATCTCAACTATGTGCTGGCGTTCGACGGAGTCATTGCATCACGCGGCGGCATTCCGCTGATCGGAGACGGCGCGCTCATCGGCGCCATCGGTGTTTCGGGCGGCACAGACTCCCAAGACGGAATCGTCAGCCAGGCAGGCGCGTCCGTAGTTAACGAGGTCTCCAGAAGCGCCAAGTGATTTATATCGCGGTGACACTCAACGAGTTTCTAAGAGGGAAAGTACAAAGGAGGATTCGATGACAAATGTAAGCGCTGCAGCTACGAAACCCGCACAGATTCGCGTGGCCCGCCGGTCACCCGCGTATTGGCGAGTCACCATCGACAACCCGCCGATCAACGTTATGGGACCGGAAATGGTCCGGCAGTGGCAAGATACCATTAACGCTCTGGAGGCCGATGAGCACGTCAGAGTCGTGGTCTTCGACAGCGCAGTCGACGGCTATTTCCTGAATCACGCCGATTTCAACTCAAAGCTCGAAGACCTGACGGCACTGCCGGCTGGTCCCACAGGCTTGCCGCCTTGGCCGGATTTTCTGGTGCGTCTGACGCGCCTGCCAGTCGCCTCCATTGCACTCATTCGCGGTAGAGCAACGGGCAACGGCAGCGAACTCACACTCGCCTGCGACATGAGTTTTGCCAGCCGCGAAAAAGCGATTATCTCTCAATGGGAGGTAGGCGTAGGCATGGTTCCGGGAGGCGGCCCCATGGCTCGGCTGCCCCAACTCATCGGCCGAAACCGCGCCCTCGAAGTGCTCTTGACCTCGGAAGACATCAGAGGTGAGCAGGCCGAGGCCTACGGCTATGTAAATCGCTCCCTGCCCGACTCCGATCTCGACGCTTTCGTGGAAGCGCTCGCGACCCGGATCTCCGAGTTCGACAAATGGGCGATTGCCAACGCCAAGCGTCTGGTCAATACCAGCCTGCCGCCGGATGTCGAACTCGCCGCTGGGTGGGACGTCTGCATCGCTTCGCTCGGACGACCCTCAGTCCAAAATGCAATCAAGCAACTGATTGCGCGCGGTTTCCACAAACCGGGAGATGTCGAAGATCGTCTCGCATACTATATAGGCCAAATCCCGCGCCAGGGCTGAGACTGCCAAATCGGCAAACCAAAGCCCGGCGAATCGCGGCAGCCACAGCTTAACCGGGATAAGCTAGCACTATTACTTGGAGGTGATGCATGCCAACTCCCGGTGAACTCGATGCCTTTCCCGGGACCCGGCCCGTCCTCACCCAGGTCGAGATCGATCGCGCGCGGCCTTACGGACGGGTCCGCCAAGTAGAGGTTGGGGAAATTCTGTATCGGCCGGGCGAGGTTGGAAGGCCCTGCTTCGTTCTTCTATCAGCCAGCCTGGAAATAGTTCAACCAAGCATCCACGGCGAACGCATGGTCTTCCACTTATTGCCGGGAATGTTCACCGGCGAGGCGGGCATGATCGCGGGACAGCGGACCGTAGTGCAGGCCCGGGTTATGCAAGCAGGAGAAGTCCTGGAGCTTCGGCCGGATGAGCTGCGCACTCTGGTGGGGCGCGATGCAGGTCTGAGTGAGGTTATGTTGAGCGCGTTTATGCTGCGCCGGCTCATGCTCATTACCCGGCAGTTGGGCAATGTCGCCGTCATCGGCTCACGACATTCAGCCGACACGCTGCGCCTGCAGGAATTCCTGGGCCGCAACGGTCATCCCTACACCTATGTCGATCTGGATGCGGATGATACCTCTCGGAACCTGCTCGACCGTTTCGCCATTACTGCCTCGGAAATCCCGATTGTGATCGGTAACGGCACGATGGTTTTGCGCAATCCGTCAATCTCACAGCTAGCGGATTCCCTCGGCCTCAACGACAACATCAACCGAGGTTTGCTTCACGATCTCGTTATTATCGGCGCCGGTCCGGCGGGTCTGGCAGCCGCGGTTTACGGAGCCTCGGAAGGATTGGACACTCTAGTCATTGAAAGCCACGCCCCTGGTGGACAAGCGGGCACCAGCTCAAAGATCGAGAATTATCTGGGATTCGCGACCGGGGTCTCCGGGCAAGAACTCGCCACCAACGCCACGAGGCAGGC
>DASXBH010000052.1:0-3994 GCA_036491775.1 Candidatus Acidiferrum sp. | reverse complement strand
CAAGAGGCCTCCAAGCAACTAGAAAAACGATTAAGTGGGCAACCGCGGCATTATACGCCCGTGGGCAGAGGGAGGGCGACAAAAGTGAAGGGGATGATTGTGGAAGACTGAGAACCGCACATCAGGGTGCCGACACTAAGTTAGAACGGTTCACCAGTGCGGATGATTTTATATGTAAGACCGGTCAGAGATTCAAGGGGTATAGAACACGGGGTAACGCAGAATCTATTTGGAATGTTGTAGCGACTCAAGCGGCGGAACAGAAATGGCGGCAGTGAAACCCCGTTCCGGCGGCATCTTGCCGTTTTTCAAGGCGTCGACGAGCGTTTCGACAGCCTGCCCAGCGTTGGGAGGAATGAAAATGGTGGCGGTTAGCTGACCGGTGCGAACCCAGGCTTGCCCCGTTTTCGGGAGACCGTCGCAGCCGAGAAACGGAACGGCGAGCCAGCGTTCCTTTTCGAGTTCAGAAGGCAATTCCTGAAATGCTTTGCGCGCACCGATGGCCATGGAGTCATCTTGTGCAGCGACGAGATCGATGGTGGTCTTTTTGGTGGTGGTAAGTTTCAGCCAGGAGCGCACCGCACGCTGCGAACTATCTTCCGTCCACTGCCCTTTCAACATGACCATATGAATATTCGCGGGCTTGGCTTCCTGCATGCCGAGAGTACGTTCTTTCGCTGCGGAATTTTCGGAAGGGCCCTGAATATAAAGGACCGTGCCCCCCTTTGGCAGCAGGACGGCGCATTGGCGACCTTGAATACGGCCGATTTCGACGTGATCGGAGCTCAGGCAAAAAATGGGCGTCTTGCTGGACTGCCGTAACTCGGCGATGTAATTTGCATCGCGATTGAGAACCGCCCAACCAATCCCAGCGTTCACAGCAGCACGTGCCACTTGCGGCAGCGCCGTACCTCCGACAGGCTCGAACACGATGGCGCTAGGGCGCTCTTCGGGAGCAGCTTGAATAGCTTTGAGAAGCTGGGTGCTTTGATTGATGGCATCGTTGGCGGCGTAGACGATTTGCAGATCCACACCGCACTGGCGCGCCGCTTGTTCCGCGGAACCAGCCTGTTCTACCTGGTAGTCGTTGTCGTTCGTGGTAAGCGAAACGAGGATTCTTAGTTTAGCCATTGCCCACCAAATATGCTCCGGTACCACGATACACCGCGACGAACCAGTTTCCAGAGAAACGTGAACACAAGTTTCAATCGCAACCATAGGCTCTCTAGCGGGTCGCTGTGCCTATCGGTGGGTCCAGCAAAACTGCAATTATTTACGAGGATGCAACGCCGTGAGCGGCGGAATGGATTGCGGGACGGTGAACACCAATTCTTCGGGCATCTTCTTTCTTCGAATGGCGTCGCTAAGCATCTCGAGCGCTTGCCCGGCGTTCGGCGGAACGAAAATCGTGGCGGCTAGCAGACCGCTGCGCACCCAGGATTGGCCCGTCTTGGACAAACCATCGCAACCAAGAAATGGCAGATTGAGCCAGCGTTCGCGATCAACTTCCGAAGCAACTTCCTGAAAAGCTTTGCGTGCGCCGATCGCCATCAAGTCATTTTGCGCCGCGACCAGATCGACGGCAGTCTTCTGCGAGGTGGTGAGCTTCAACCACGAGCGGATGGTGCGTTGCGCGCTTTCCTCGGTCCACTGCCCCTTCAACATCGTCAAGTGAAGATTGGCATGCTTGACTTCCTGAAATCCCAGTAAACGATCGCGAGCGGCAGAATTTTCTGAGGGACCCTGAATATACAGAGCGGAACCTCCATGCGGGAGCAACGCGGAAGCCTGACGACCCTGGATGCGTCCGATTTCCGCGTGGTCGGAACTAAGGCCAAATACCGGGACACGGGCACCTTCGCGTAGTTCGGGAATGTAATTTGCATCGCGATTTAAAACGACCCAACCGATACCCGCATGGACGGCGGCGCGAGCAACTTGAGGCAAGGCAGTACCGCCGACGGGTTCGAACACAATGGCGTTGGGGCGGACTTCGGGAGCGACTTGAATGGCTTTGAGGATTTGCGTGCTCTGATTGATGGCGTCGTTTTCGGCGTAGACGGTTTGTAATTCGACACCGAGATTCTTCGCGGAAACTGTCGCGGCATTGGCTTGCTCGAGTTGATAGTCATTTTCGCTGGTAGTCAGCGAAAGAAGAAACTTCAGGTTAGCCATGAAGTCACGGAAAGTCCTTTTTCCCTAAGATACACCGGCGTGGAAGAGAACATGCGCAAAGCGAACTGCGAATCTGGAATCCCCTGAGCAGCACCGCCTACCGCAACAAGGCTGCTGCGCGCTGGGGCGCAGGGGAGGAGCAAGTTTGCGCTAAAAGCCTCAAGGCCAGTATAAGCCTGTCTTAGGCTGAACATAAGGCATTCTTTTACATGGCGTTACGGCTAGCTGGATGATGGAGGTGTGGCAAGTTGCTTGCACTGCTCTACAGGGAGGCCGCGCCTGTGGCTTCGCTGACGTATCTAGAATCGGCTGGTCCCGCGGGAACGCGCCGCCAATTTCCTTCTCCATTAACACTGCTGACCATGCAAGCAATTTTCATTGGCAAGAATAGTCGCAAGCTGAGACCTCGTGACGTTTATCGCGAAAAGCAGCACAACTTAATTTCGCCGGAGCGAGACGCCATATGACCTGGCAGGAAGAGTTTCACCGCAAGCTGGTCACCGCTGAGGAGGCAATCCAGTGCGTGCAGTCCGGCATGCGCGTGTACATCCATCCGGGCTGCGCGGAGCCAGAAGTGCTGGCTGAAGCATTGATGGCGCGCGGTCCGGCGGTGCGGAACGTGGAAATTGTACACCTACTGACGCTGGGTCGCGCGGATTACATCGCGCGTGAGATGGAGGGACATTTCCGGCACAACGCCATGTTCATCGGCGGCAACGTGCGGCAAGCGGTAAACGAAGGACGCGCCGATTACACGCCAATTTTCCTGAGCCAAGTCGAGGATCTGTTCGAAAGCGGGCAGATGCCGCTGGATATTGCGCTGATCCAGGTGTCACCGCCGGACGCGCATGGATTTTGCAGCTTTGGCGTGAGCGTGGATGCCACGCAGAGCGCGGTGCGTCAGGCAAAGCTGGTGATCGCGCAAGTAAATGTACAGATGCCTCGCACGTTTGGCGACAGCTTCGTGAACGTGCGGGATATCGATGCGTTTGTCGAAGTGTCCCGGCCCCTATGCGAATTAAAGCCGGTGACGATCACCGACATTCATCACGCGATTGGGAAGAATGTTGCGGGTTTGATTGAGGATGGTTCGACGTTGCAACTGGGCATCGGCGCAATTCCAGACGCGGTATTGCTGGAGCTTGGCGGTCATCAAGATCTAGGCGTCCACACCGAGATGCTCAGCGACGGCGTGATGGCGCTGATTGATTCCGGGGTGATCAACGGCCGCCAGAAGACGCTGCATCGCGGCAAGGTGGTACTGAGCTTCGTGCTGGGCAGCAAAAAGCTATTCGACTACGTGAACAACAATCCGATGTTTGATTTCCATCCGTGCAGCTACACCAATGATCCGCTGGTGATTTCGCAGAACCATAAAATGGCGGCGGTGAATTCCGGGCTGCAGGTGGACATCACCGGGCAAGTTTGCGCCGACTCGGTTGGCACCACGTTCTACAGCGGAATCGGCGGCCAGGTGGATTTTATTCGCGGAGCTTCGGGCTGCAAGGGAGGCAAGCCGATCATTGCCCTGCCGGCAACCGCGAAGAATGGAACGATTTCGCGAATTGTTCCGATGCTGGATCCGGGAGCCGGCGTGGTCACATCCCGCGGATCGGTGCATTACGTGGTGACGGAGTTTGGCGTGGCGTACCTGCATGGACGGACGATTCGGCAGCGCGCCGAAGCGCTGATCGAGATTGCCGATCCAAAATTCCGGCAAGAGTTGTACGCCTATTGCGAGAAGACGCGGTGGCTGCAGCGCCCAACGCTGCAAGAAGGATGAACATGGCGACGCAAACGCGTGGAAAAGTCACTGTGG
>DASXBH010000051.1:0-6460 GCA_036491775.1 Candidatus Acidiferrum sp. | reverse complement strand
GTGATTCCGGCGATGTACGTCTCTTTGCTAGGACTAAAACCCGGCTTGCTTGAAGCCGTCATTAACTACACTTATCGCACCGCCGACGCAGCACGTCAAACCTGCAACTTCACTGCAACTGGCCGACGGTCGCGAGGACTACACCGTTTTGTCTTTGGAATAGCACAGCGGTTCCAGATTGCATTCCACGCATTTCGGTTTGCGCGCTACGCAAACCCGCCGCCCGTGCCAGATCAGTTGATGCGAGAAAGAAATCCACTTGTTCTTGGGGACAATCTTCATCAAATCCTGTTCCACTTTTTTGGGTTCTTCATCATGTGTCAGGTCCAGTCGCCGCGACAGCCGCAAAACATGCGTATCCACCACGATTCCGCTGGCCAGGCCATACGCCGTTCCCAACACCACATTTCCCGTTTTTCGCGCCACGCCCGGCAACGTCAAAATCTCTTCCATGGTGCGCGGCACTTGCCCGCCAAACTGTTCGACAATCGCCTTACTTGCTCCCATAATCGATTTTGTTTTGTTGCGAAAGAATCCTGTGGGCCTAATTTCCTTCTCCAATTCGCTGGGTGTCGCGTAAGCAAACGCCTCCGGCGTCGTATATTTCTTGAAGAGCGACTCGGTCACCTGATTCACGCGTACGTCAGTACACTGCGCCGATAGAATCGTCGACACCAACAACTGAAATGGACTCTCGTGCTTCAGTTCACAAGTAGCGTTGGGATACGCCTCATCCAGCTTCGCCAGAATCGCCGCCACGCGCTTGGGTTCTGCGCCTTTCGCAACTTTCCCAGACGCACGCGCTTTTGTCTTCGCTCCGGCCTTTTTCACAGCGCCTGTTTTTCCACTCACCTTTTTCTTCGTCTCGTTCTTGTTTGCAGCCATGCCTGCCTTCTTTTCGAATCTCGCTAACAAATAATTATCGCAGCACCTCAATCAATCGCCGAAACGCCTTCCCCCTGTGGCTGTGTGTATTTTTCGTTTCGCTGCTGAGCTCTGCAAATGTTCCGCCCAGGTCCGGGAAAAAGAACAACGGATCATATCCGAAGCCGCCGCTTCCCTTAGGTTCCTTGACGATTTCTCCGTCCACTTTTCCCGACACCACTGCCAGCACGCAATCTTTTCGCGCCGCGGCGATCACGCACACGAAATGTGCCGACCTCTTCGAGCCTTCCAGCCCACTCATTTCCTGCAACAATTTCGCAATCCGCTGTTCGTTGCTCGCTCCTGGTCCGGCATAGCGAGCCGAAAGCACACCAGGCGCCCCATTCAACGCCGGCACCACTAATCCGGAATCATCCGCGAACACTAAATCGTCAGTAGCCTGTGCGTAGTAAAGCGCTTTTCCCGCGGCATTCTCGGCAAACGTCGGTGCCGTCTCTTCAAATTCCGCTAGTGCACTGTACTCCTTAAGCAGTTCCAGTTCCCAATCGCAACCCACACTCCGCGCCAATTCACGATACTCGCGCAATTTTCCTGGATTTCCCGATGCGAGGTACAAACTCTTTTGTCCGGCCGCGGCCTGACTCATCTTCCCGTGCCCAAGAATTTGGCAGGCAACACCGCGCGCTGCTCATCGTTCAATCGCCGAATCCCCGCGGCAGCCAGTGCCAGCAAATCCTGCATCTCGCCTCCAGCAAACGGTCGCCCCTCCGCGGTCGCCTGGATCTCCACGAAGTCGCCGCTTCCGGTCATCACCACATTCATATCCACATCCGCCCGCGAATCTTCCTCGTAACAAAGATCCAACAGCGGCACATCATCGACAATCCCCACACTCGTTGCCGCCACCGTATCAATCAGCGGTGAGCGCTTCAGAATTCCAGACGCCACCAGTCGCTCCATGGCCAGCGCCAACGCCACATACGCTCCGGTAATCGATGCCGTCCTCGTTCCGCCATCCGCTTCAATCACGTCGCAATCAATCCACACCGTGCGTTCCCCAAGCTTGGTCTGATCCGTCACCGCACGCAATGACCTTCCAATCAGCCGTTGAATTTCCTGCGTCCGCCCGGTTTGTTTGCCCCGCGTAGCCTCGCGCGGCGTGCGTTCTTCCGTGGCGCGTGGCAACATGCCGTATTCGCTGGTGACCCAGCCTTTTCCCGCGCCCTTCAGAAATCCCGGCACGCCATCGTCGACCGTCGCGGTGCAGATCACCCGGGTCTTGCCTAGTTCAATCAACACGCTGCCTTCCGCCTGCGAAATAAAGTCGGGCGTAATCTTCAGCGGCCGTATTTGATCCTTGTTGCGCCCGTCGCTTCTCATGGTTTCCCCCGCACGGATTTTGCGTTTCTGTGTCGCGTCTTAGTCCAACGAAAAGCTATAGATACTACCTTTTTACGGAACAACTAGCTGGAGCTTTCGCCGCGGCCGCCGCCGCTTTGTTCGCAGGACCGACCGGAGCCGGAACGGCCTCTGCGGCCAGCGGTGGGAGCGCCCCAGCCTTGGTATTCACGCGAAATGTTTGCGTTAAGTCGATGTGCCCGGCCAGTGTATCCACTTCTTGTCCGTGTATCAGAATCTTCAGCCGTGCCACCTGTGGCACGTCCGCCTCCAGCGTCCGCGCGATAGAGTCCACGGCCCGCTGCTCGCTCTGTATGCCCGATGGAATCGAAGTCGCCATCGCTTCCGAAAAATCGGCGATACCCGTGCCGTCCGGCAAAATATAAAACGCCAGCAGGGCCGCCTCCGGAGGGAGCGTCCGCGCATCCGGGTCGACAGGCCCAGCCAGCAACGTGTTAATGACCTGCCTGGCGCGCAGCACCGGATCCTTGGCCAGCGGCAACTCAATGGTCACCGGCGTCAACGTTCCGTCCCCCGCATTCGAGCCCCAGAACATCTTCACCTTGGTCATCGTTTCGCCGCTCGAGGGCGCCGCTGCTGGCAGCAATTCGCGCCGTGCCTGCTCCGCGGTTTTTTCCGTAAGCTGCGCGGCGTTATCCACGCGCCTGCGCAGAGCAGGGAAGTACAGCGCCGCCGCGACCACCGCCACAAGGAGGATTCCGCCTACCCAAAGGTGCCACCGCGCGATCATGGCTGACCAACTCCCGCAGGCGTTGGGAATGACGGGATTACATACGTCGGCCTGAACGCCACCACACCGCGCGCGATTGATTCCGCCACGCCGGGAATCATCCGGTCCAGTTCCGCCCGCTCGGCCACCGACACACTGGAAATTTCGACTGCAATCGCTGGCGCCGCGGTCGTTCGTAGCTGCCGCACCGGCGCTATCTGCACCGTGCTCGGCGAGCCCTTGAACCTCTTCGCAAACTCCATTTGTACCGAATCTCCCAACTTGCGACTTAATTCCTGGAACGGCCCCTGTGCCCGGTCCCACGGAATCAGTCCTGTCATGTCCGCACTCGATGGTGGAATCTCCGGCACCACGTACACGCGTGCCGTCCCTGCCAGCCCTGTCGACCCGATGTGCAACGTAATAAAAATTGCCCCTCGCTGCGCGTTGGCTCGCGCCGACCGATCATCGAACGATGGGTTCTCGTTCCCGTCCCGGGTAGTCAGCACCTGCAGTCCCTGCGCTTCCAGTGCTCGCCGGATCGCCGCAGCAAATTGCAGCACTACATCGCTTTCGTGAATGCCTTCCGTCCCGCGCGCACCTAGGTCCGTGCCGCCGTGCGCCGGGTCCAACACCACGATGTTCAACCCCACAGGCCGCGGCGCAGGCACAGGATAGCTTTGTGCCGGATTTTGTTGCTGGCTTGGCGCTGGGTTTTGCGATGGAGGAGCAGTTGCCGGCGGATTCCGCGGCGTCGGCTGCGATGTTGTGCCTTTAGGCGTGGCCCAAGGTGGACGATTCTGCGAGATGACCGGGATGGCTTGCACCGCGGCCAAGATCACTACCGCTACCGCAGCAATTTTCCAGGAAGAGGGGATGCGCACAGCAAAGTTTCTCACGCTGAGCAGAATACCAAATCAACGCCCTCGCTGTGTGACCATACCAACCAGCCGCGACCTAAAGAAAAATGCCCGGCGCATCGCGTGAACGCGAGCCAGACATTTTCAATCCGTCCAGTCCTACAACTCAGCGCCCTGAAAGCTCAGGCCATCGATTTCGTAGCCTCTGAAGCCGCCGCCTTGGCGGCGTATTTCGCCCTCATCGGCCGCGTCGCGTAATACATTGCGAAGCCCGCCAGCACGATGAACAGCCCAAACACCAGCCCGTTCATCCCCAGCATGGTCTCGCTTTCGCTCTCCACCATCGCCAGAATCAACAGTGCCAGTGGCACCAATCCACACGTAACTGCCCCGGCCATTCCGCCTGGCACCCGAAACGTCCGCCGCAATTCCGGTTCGCGGATCCGCAGCACCACCAGCGTCACGAATTCCAGCATCAGGCTCGCACCGTACAGCATAATGTCCAGCGTGACCAACCGCTTGAACCCCAAGCCCAGGCACAACGCCCAGCCCGTCGCGCAAACCAGAATCGCCACCCACGGCGTCTCATTCGCCCTCGTCACCTTGCCGAATACCTTTGGTAGCATTCCGTCCTTGGCCATCGCCAGCGGCAGACGCGAATAGCTCATCACCAGCGCATTAAACATGCCGAAGGCGCTCATCATCCCGCCAATCGTCACGAAAAACCGCAGCCACTCAAAGCCCATCACCTTCCCGCCAAGCTGCCCGGCGATCGACGCCCAAGAGCCATCCTCTGCGAACGCCGACGCCGGAATTCCGGTCAAATAAACCGCGATAAACGGCAACACATACGTCAGCGACACCAGTACCACTGCCGCAATCATGGCCTTTGGGTAGGTTTTTTGCGGCCGTTCGACCTCTTGCGCGATGGTGGACGCATTGTCCCATCCCATGTAATTCCACATCGCCACCAGCACCGCGCCCAGCAATCCCACGCTGACACCCGCGGTAGCAGCATGCGGCTCGGCAAACGAACCCGCTTTCACCGGCGATAGCAGCACGATCAGCCCAAACGGCAACGACAGCAAAAAGAACAGCCACAGTGACGTGATCCCCACCACGCGAATGCCCGCCAGGTTCAACGCCGCGCAGGTCGCCACCACAAACAACCCCGCGTAGATTCCGTGATTCTCCACGCCAAACCACGGCGCCATCTGCTTCAGGTAAAACACGAATAGCGTCGGGTAAATCGCCATATCAAAGATGCTCGCCGCCAGCGACAACCACGCTTCTTGAAATCCCCAGAAATTGCCCAGACCGCGGCGCACCCACGCGTAGTAGCCGCCTTCCTGCGGCAGCGCGCTCGACAGTTCTCCAATCATGAACGCCGTCGGCAAGCACCACAGCACCGGCAGAAACAGCAACACCAATATCCCGCGGCCGTAACCGGCGCCAGAGATGATCGCTTCCGTTCCATAGGTGCCCCCGGACACCATAAAGAACGTCGCGGCAACAAGCGGCCAGAGCGTCAATTTTGCGACTCTCTTTTTCGCTGATGGAATTACTTGGGAGGGAATCTGTGCGGGGAGTGATATGGTGCTCAATTTTTTTCTCTCGTCCTCCAGAAGTGACTCTCGCTTTCAAAAAAACTGCGAAGCAAGGTCACTTTCGAAGAATACAATCTCTGCACTCGCATGCAAGAAAAAAATGCACCTCGCTGCATATTTTTTCAAAGTCATACCTGAACTTGCGTACGGGTACTTTGCCCGATCTGTTTGCTACTGTTCCTTCGACAGCGCGCTACGCAGCTTCACCGATGCGTCGAACCGTTTCGCGGCACCGCGCAAGCTGCTTCTCCGCCACTCACGATTTCCGACACTGACCGTCCAACCGTTTGGCTGTGCTAAACTCCGCTGTCTCGCACTCATACTTAATTTCATAAGGTGACTCCGTATGAAGCTACGCTTTGTTGTGCTCTCGCTGGTTCTGGGGCTGACCGGTTCCTTGGCCTGCGCCCAGCAAGCCCCCGCACCACGCCTCATCACTACCGACGACCTCTTCCAGTTTCGCGAAGTGCACGACGCGCAAATCTCCCCCGACGGCCAGTTCGTGGCCTACACCGTCACCTCCACGCTCCTCAAGGACGACAAAACGGAAACTCGCATCTGGATGGTGCCCACCGCCGGCGGCGAAGCTATCCCGCTCACCGCTGAAGGCTCGTCGGCCGAACATCCGCGCTGGTCTCCTGACGGGAAATTCCTCGCTTTCCTCTCCGAGCGCAAGGATCCCAAGGGCGAAGAAGAAAAGACCCAAGTCTACGTGTTGAATCGCATGGGTGGTGAAGGGCAGCGCCTCACCGAAACGGCTCAGAATGTCGATGACTTCGCCTGGTCACCCGACGGCACCCGCCTCGTGCTCATCCTCCGCGATCCCACGCCCGAGGAACTGGAAGCCGTGGCCAAGAAATCGAAAGACGAAGACGGCGATGACAAAGACAGCGCCTCCAAAAAATCCAAGGCCCAACGCCCCTGGGTCATCGATCGCCTGGTCTTCAAGGAAGATACCGTCGGTTACCTCGATCATCGCC
>DASXBH010000050.1:0-4363 GCA_036491775.1 Candidatus Acidiferrum sp. | reverse complement strand
ACCGATCCCACCACCGGCGAACTCAAACGAGACTTCGGCTGGCACACCGCTCCCCAACCAGCCGATACCGAAACGCCTCGCATCATTCCCGTCACCGCCAGAATTCCAGTAGACCAACTTCCCTCAGGCATCTACCGTCTCCACGTGGAAGCCTCCGAGTCTGCGGGTCAATCTACCGACTCCCGCTTCACCTGTTTCGTTGTGCAGTGAGTAGCTACCGTCAACTCATCAAATAGCACCCGGCCTCAAACGATTCTTGCTAGCGGCGATCCTTGTTTCTTCTTTCTGTGCTTTTCGTCAGGTGCCAGCATTCGCACCAAGAGCACAGATAGGCGCTGAGATTCTTAGGCGCGTTCGCAGTTGCGATCTGGTGCGCGGCTGTGGCCAGCGCTTCTCCCTCGGTCGCATATTTACGCTTCCCGCTTACCGGACATTTCGCTTCGTCTTCCAACGCCGTCCTCCGCAATTGCGGGTCGCAATTTCACGCGACTTCACCAGTCTATACCGCAAATCTCCGTTATCCGTCGGCGCCGTTCGCTCGGTTTTGACGACCCCAACCTTGCGTGCTAACATTTCTTGCTGCCCCGAGCCATCGGAATGGAATCCGTTACTTCTCCTACAAATTCTGTCCTTCGCAAGACGCCATTGAACGCGCTGCACCGCCGTTTGGGCGCCAAAATGGTTAATTTTGGCGGCTGGGACATGCCCGTCGAGTATCCCTCCAGTGGCGGACTTGTCGCCGAACATAAAGCTGTCCGCAACTCCGTGGGCATTTTCGACGTCAGCCACATGGGCGACATCCGCATTCACTCCGCCAAGCATCCTGGCGGAGCCCTCGCCGCCGTTCAGCACATCACCATGAACGACGCCTCGCGCCTCAACATCGGCCAGGCCCACTACTCCGCGATGCTCTATCCACAAGGAACCTTCGTCGATGATGTCATCGTCCATCGTCTCGGCGAAGATGACTATCTTCTGGTCATCAACGCCGGCACCCGCGAAAAAGACATCAACTGGGTTCGCGAAAACACCAGATCCCTCGACTGCAAGGTTGACGAACTCAGCGACGCTTACACCCAACTCGCCATTCAAGGCCCTCGCGCCGTCGACGTTGTCCGGAAGCTCACCGACGCAAATCTCGACGCCATCAAAAACTATTGGTTCACACACGGCACCTTTTGCGGATTGCCCAACACTTTGATTGCCCGCACCGGCTACACCGGCGAAGATGGTTTTGAAGTTTACGTTGCTTCCGACGTCGCCACCAGCGAGCGCGTCTGGGATGCCATCCTCAAGGCCGGCGAGGAATTCGGCATCGTGCCCTGTGGCCTCGGCGCCCGCAACACTCTGCGCCTTGAAGCGAAAATGGCCCTCTACGAACACGAAATCAGCGACACCATCAACGTCTGGGAAGCGGGCCTTGATCGCTATTGCCGCATGGACAAAGGTAATTTCATTGGCCGTGACGCCTTGGAAAAGGCCAAAGCCGCCGGTCTGACCCGCACCCTGGTCGGCCTGGAAATGGTCGATCGCGGCATCGCTCGCGATGGCTACCGGCTACTGGACGAAACCGGCCAACCGATCGGCGTGGTTACCAGTGGCTCGCCCTCGCCCACGCTTTGCAAAAATATCGCACTGGCCTACGTGCCCCCGGCGCTTTCCGCGCTCGGCACCTCGGTCTTCGTCGAAATTCGCACCCAGAAATGCCGGGCTCAAGTTGTCGCGACACCTTTTTACAAGCGGCCCAAGAAAGCAATCGCCGGATAAAGCGCCTGCAGCGCGCGCTACATCAAAGGAGTGGTCTCATGGCTTATCCAACGCAGTATCGCTACACCAAAGAACATGAATGGATCGACGCAAAGAATGATTCCGCGACTATCGGCATCACCGACTACGCCCAGCACGAACTAGGCGACGTGGTCTTCGTCGAAGTTCCCGCGGCCGGCACCAAACTTACAAGTGGAAAAACGTTTGGCTCTGTCGAATCTGTGAAAGCCGTCAGCGATATTTACGCGCCCGTTTCTGGCGAAGTGACCGAGCCCAACGCCGCACTGACTAACACACCCGATTTGATCAACACCGATCCGCACGGTGCCGGCTGGCTGATCAAGATCAAGCTTTCCAACCCTGCCGAACTCAACTCGCTTATGGACGCCGCTGCGTACGAAGCCTACATCGAGGCTAAACAGAAGGAAGCGTCCGCCTGATGCGCTATCTCCCGAAGAGCCCGGCGGAACGCGAAGAAATGATCGCGGCCATCGGCGCAAAATCTATCGACGATCTTTTTTCTTCCGTTCCCGAACGATACCGGCTCAAGAGACCTTTGAATCTCCCGGGTCCGCTCTCGGAAACCGAAGTCATTCAATATTTCCAGGAACGCGCCGCAGAAAATTCCACCGGCTATACCAGTTTCCTCGGAGCTGGCGTTTACAATCACCTGCGCTCCGTCGTCACCGATGTAGTTTTGCAGCGCGGCGAGTTCCTCACCTCCTACACGCCCTACCAGGCCGAAATTTCCCAGGGCACGCTGCAAGCCATCTTCGAATTTCAAACGCTGATGTGCCAGCTCACTGGACAGGAAGTTGCCAACGCCTCCATGTGGGATGGTTCCACCGCCACGACCGAAGCGGTGTTGATGGCGGAACGCCTCACCGGGAAAGGCCGGGTGCTCGTTGCTCGCTCCGTTCATCCGGAATATCGTGAAGTCCTCCGCACCTACGCCAAGAATTCCGGCTTGCATGTGGAAGAAATTGGCTTCACCTCCGACGGAACACTGGACACGCACGCACTGCAAAACGCCCTGAAGCAAGACGTTTGCGCCGTCGTCGTCCAGTCACCGAATTTCTTCGGCGCCATCGAAACCCTCGCTCCTCTTGCTGACGTTGCTCACAGCTCCGGCGCACTTCTCGTTGTGGCGATTACCGAAGCCGTTTCTCTCGGCGTGGTGAGCCCGCCAGTCGAAGCCGACATCGTGGCCATGGAAGCGCAAGGTTTCGGCTTGGCTCCCAGCTACGGCGGACCTTACGCCGGCGTTATCGCCTCCCGCGAGAAATTCGTCCGCCAGATGCCCGGCCGGCTCACCGGTCAAACCACCGACAGCGCTGGCCACCGCGGCTTCGTGCTCACTCTCGCCACTCGCGAACAACATATCCGTCGCGAGAAGGCCACCTCTAACATCTGCACCAACCAGGCTCTCTGCGCCCTGGCCGCCACCGTGCATCTCACGCTGCTTGGCAAAGAAGGCCTGCGCGAAATGGCCCAGCACAACCTTTCCAAGGCTCACTACACTCTCGCCGAGCTCGAGAAAATTCCCGGTGTCAAGCGCACGTTCAAAGCGCCCTTCTTCAACGAATTCACGGTCGAGTTTCCACGCTCCGTAAAGATTGTGAACGCCTACCTGCTCAGAGAAAAAATTGTTGGCCCATTTGTTCTGGGCTCGGCATATCCCGATCTCACCAAGCACGCGTTGGTCTGTGTCACCGAAACTACTTCGCGCGCGGAAATCGATCGATTCATTGCTGCAGTAAAGCGCGCTCTCGAACAGCCGCTCTAACCCAGGAGGATTTGGCGGCACGCTTCGCTCGCACTCGCCGCTTACAGTTGCGATGACCGAACACATCAAGAAAGCCACGCGTCACACCAATCAGAATGAAGGTTTGATCTTCGAGAAGTCGTCACCCGGCAAGCGCGCCTTCGATCTCCCGCCGCTCGACGTGCCTTCCACCGATCCCGAGAAAGCTCTCGGCACGCATCACCGTCGCGAAGGCGTCGAAGGCTTTCCCGAAGTGAGCGAAATCGAAGTGCTCCGCCACTTCACTCGTCTGTCCACCTGGAATTACGCCATCGATCTCGGCATGTACCCGCTGGGCTCCTGCACCATGAAGTACAACCCGCGCGTCAACGAATACGTCGCGCGTCTAGCCGGCATTGCCACTGAACATCCGTTGCAACCGCAAGAAGTATCGCAAGGCTGCCTGAAAATTATGCGACTCCTCGAGAAGTGTATTCTCGAGATCACCGGTATGGATGTGGTCACGCTGCAACCCGCCGCAGGCGCGCAAGGCGAGCTCACCGGCCTGCTGCTGATTCGCGCCCATCACGAGAAGCACGGCAATCCGCGCAAAAAAGTTTTGATACCCGACTCCGCGCACGGCACCAATCCCGCTACAGCCGTTATTGCCGGGTACGACGTCGAAAACATCAAGTCCAACGCGGAAGGCCAGGTCGATCTCGCCAAGCTTCGCGAACAAGTCACCGAAGATGTCGCCGCGTTGATGCTGACCAATCCTTCCACACTCGGCATTTTCGAACAGCAGATCCCCGAAATTTCAGAAATCCTTCACGCGAAAGGCGCGCTGCTCTA
>DASXBH010000049.1:0-4963 GCA_036491775.1 Candidatus Acidiferrum sp. | reverse complement strand
CGGTCTTGTATGAGGCTATTTCTGCGGTTCGGGCCAGGCATACATGATTACGAAGGTCGAGCCCAAGGTGAGGAAGAAAACGGCCCACCACGGATGGGCGGGCCACATCATGCGCGTCAGGCCCAAGATCCAAGCTCCGGTTCCGACTGCACTAGCAAGCAAAGAAGCCTTCAACGTCTTCATAGAGTCAACTCCCGGCGAGACATGCCTGCCCGTTAAGTCATTGTACGCGGAGTGAGTTATCAGAGTTCCATGAAAAAGTCCGGCCTTTCGCTGGCGAATCCCCATCACCTGTCTCCGTGTTCACCAAAGCAATTTGCTGGAAGCCCGGATGATAGTCACAACCTATAATCATCATGTTTGGCTCTTTTCCTCCGAGCCCTTTGGTTGTTTGCGATTCGAAAAGTCTACTCGGGGCAGGGAGCCGACATTGTTATGGAATCATTACGCTCAAAATCCAGCGGTAGGGCATTTTGAGTGTAACGGCCTGGTTTCGCCATTTACAATTGAGGCAGCCCGGCTATCAATCAGGTATTACCTCTTCCTTCGGAGCTGTGATGCGTCTTTCGCTGGTGTGCGTTTCATTTCTCCTCTTCACGTTCGGCCTTCAATTGGTACGGTCAGGGAAAAGGAAGACATCATTCAGCGAGCACTCGCGGAAGCAAACAAGAATCAACAGTTAAGCTTACCGGGCAAGTGCTGAGGTTGGGTGGTTGAAGTTTGGTAAAGCCGAGTCGTAGTCCATCCAAGATGGCGACGGGCTTAAGAGGGACTCGTCGCCGTTTCCCACCCGTAACGCAAGAGCAGGGGTGTCAATGCTTGTTCATCCGACCGATGACGACGCTTGCGATCCACAAAGCAACAATCGCCATCAGAATTACAAAGAAGCCGTTCATAGCGTCATTGTAAGGGAAATCAGAGCACGACCCTGTCCACGGTAAGCCGCTTGTTGTGCGGTTGGCAAAGGCTAGGAATCGTCAGTATTGGTCGCGAAGCGGTGGAAGTCTGCCGTTTCGCCGCACTGCACAGCTTTCTCAGATGGATTGATCTTGCCAGACCTGGGTAGGCACTCCAGTTCAAGTGCGCGTCCAACGGGCCGTCGCTCGTAAAAGATTTGTAAAACAATCGCCAAATTTGTTCCTTCAACTTGAAGAATAGGGCAACAGTACGGCACGATGGCGACACGTCGCTCGGGTTATGTGCAGGTAGATTCACAGAAAATATTTCTTTGGCCGTAGGTTTGCCCTGTTTCGTGCGCATCGCCACCGAGACGAGCAACCCTGGAGAACACGATTCCATTTTGGAGAGTCTCGGCATGTGCAAATTGTTTCGCGCTTGTCTGAAGCTAATACTTGACCAGCGTTCTGTAATCGCCGCCCTGCTGGTGGGTGCGACTGTGCTAGGTGCCACCAAGCCCTCGAATGCCTTACCTGCATTTGCCCGGAAGTATGGCATGCGCTGTTCCGCGTGCCACGAGTCTTGGCCGATGCTCAACTACTTCGGTCAGAAGTTCAAAGACAACGGCTACCAGCTCATGAACGATCGCGATTCGCCGATCTGGCAGAATCCGAGCTACTGGCCGGTTACCTTCCGCATCACGCCGATCTGGCATCGGGTCAGTACGGGGAAGGTGGCGGTCGACCAAGGGACGGGAGTCACGCGCCTCACCACTTCAGGATTCGATTTGAGTGGTCTGGACTTCCATACCGGCGGCACGCTGGAAAAAAACTTTTCGTTTTACGTCCTGCCCTCCGCGAACAACGCCGCTTCCTTCCACTTTGAAACTGTGATGGCGCGCCTCGACAACCTCTTCGGAAGCTCCTGGCTCAACGTGAAGCTCGGCAAATTCGAACTCGACAACTTGCTTTCTGAAAAACGCATTTTGACGCTAACTGGCAACGGCGGGATCTAC
Source organism: Candidatus Acidiferrum sp. (assembly GCA_036491775.1). Classification (GTDB taxonomy): domain Bacteria; phylum Acidobacteriota; class Terriglobia; order Acidiferrales; family UBA7541; genus Acidiferrum. Next base: position 3,051 of record DASXBH010000049.1, on the reverse strand, counting down.
CAGCTTTATCACTTCACGCCAGTGGTGTCGCCGTCGTTCGGACGCGAGGTCAACATCTTCGGGCAGATGGGGGATAACCAGCTTGGCGCCGAGCTGATGGGTCACTCGTATGACGACCGCACGCGTTATTCGGCTGCCTTGTTGAGTTCCAACAATGGAAGCCCCGGTCTACCTTATGGGAATGCGTATACGGGTTTCTTCACCGCCAGTCAGGCGTTCGACGCAGGCAAATTGGGTGTCGATCGCATTGGCGGCTACGCCATGGTCGGCCAGGCTCCGACCATCTACCTCACTCAGAACGGCGGAACAACGATCCTGGCCGGTTCCGGCAGAGGCAACAAATCGTTTCATCGCGAAGGCTTCGTTGGGCAGTTTTACTTCGGTGAGCATGTTGATCTTCAGGTGGTCACGCAGCACGGCTGGGACAGCGTATGGTTTGGGCAGGGGTATGGGGACCCGATCGATTTTCCGGGCGCCCCGAACAACCTCCCTGGCAGCCCAGGGCTACCGGCTGGTGCGCAAGCGCCGACGTGGAACGGTGTCCTGGTCGAGCCGCACTACATATTTAGCCCGCAACTCATCTTCGTGGGGCGATACGAGACCATTCGCATGTCGCGGCAGGCGACCGCATCCAATCCTTCGAACTTGGGCAACCTCTCGACTTACACGGTTGGCTATCGGTACAACCCCTTCATGACCAGCCGTGCCGGATTTGCTTGGCACAACGAGTACAACTGGCTGCATTCGGACGGAACGTCGCCGTTCGGCACTAATCTGAACGTCAGCGAATTGTTGCTTGGCTTTGACTTTGATTTCTAGAAAGGGATAGAAATGCGGAGAAGCTTAATCAATTGGTCGCTGTTGGGGGGCGTTGCTGCGATGCTTGCGCTCCCGCTTGCTTCCTGGGCACAGCTAACGACGTATGACTTGCAGCAGCGCATCGGAACGGAAAGTCACATCGGCAATATTACCGGCCACGCCGTGAACGGCAAGGCGGACTACCGCAGGTATTGCGTGAGTTGCCACGGCGAGTTGGGCGATGGGAACGGCGAAAGTTTCCCCTGGGTTGATCCCAAACCCCGCGACTTTCAACTGGGAGTCTTTAAGTGCCGCTCCACTCCGACTGGCACTCTGCCCACTGATCAGGACTTGTTCGATACGATCGCGCGCGGTCTCGACCGCTCAGTTATGCCGCCATGGAACACATTCACAAAGCAAGAGCGTCTGGATCTGGTGGCATGGGTCAAGCATTTCTCGCCTCGTTTTGTGAACGAGAAACCCGGAACGCCAATCCAGATTCCTCCCGAACCGGAGGTCACCGCGGAAAGAATTAAGGCTGGCCGGGATGTGTACGCCCGCGTGCAGTGCTGGAAATGCCACGGCGTCGAGGGCCAAGCCAACGGTCCTTCCGCCGCTACTCTTACCGACGATCTAGGGCGCCCCATTCAGGCCTTCAACTTTGCCGAAGGTGCGAGACCGAAGTGTGGGTACACGGATCAGGACCTGTATCGGATTTTCATGACCGGCCTCGATGGCACGCCCATGCCGTCGTTTGCCGACAACATCAAGCCGGACGAGGCCTGGGAGCTGGTTTTCTATTTGAAGACCCTCGAACCTCAGAAGAGCAAGGAGAAAGACATTGCCAGACAACTTGGCTTGAAGCCGGTTGATCCCAATGCCCCGGCTCCAGCGGCACAATAGATAACGAACCGGTCACAAATGGTAAATGCGAGAGATTGAGCGGTATCGTATGATGCGAGACCCTCGGTTGAAGAAGAGTTCGCCAAGGTTCATCCGACCTCGTTCGTGATGACGCGACCATGATTGTTTGGCATGGTTGGAATGTCGCCCATCATCCGAGATCAAGCGTGATGACGCGAGGATTGGGCGAAGCCGGTACGAGGCTCGCCGGCGATGAAATTTCGACCCACTATCTAACAGTTACTCGGCTCCGATTCACCAGGACAGGCCATCGATGGCTCGGGCGGAGTGGGATTGTTCGGCCTCGCTTCGCTGACGGGCAAGCCGGTCACGTAGTCGTAAATCACTAGGGGTTCGTCGAACTGCGCAAGGTAGAAATACGGCTCCTTGGCATCCTCGCACGCGATCCGGCAAGAGCACGGAATGTCCAGTCGTACGTGTTGCACTCAAAAAAACTACGTCAGCATCCTACCTGTCGGTAGAAAAGGATGGCACACGAGATGTTTCATCACTGGAACCCAATGAGCATGGGGACGCGTGGCGCGGACGAGGTGGGCCAATGGTTCGCAGAAGGATTCACGGTGTACTACGCCGGAGTGATTCCGCTGCGCAGTGGGCTGACGGCCTATTCGGAGTATCTCGACTATTTGAACCGATGGCTGCGACGTTATGAGCTCTCTCCTCTTCGCGATATGAAAGAAGCGGCTTGGAAATCGATCTCGCACTCTTCGGGAGAAGGTTATGGAAGCACGCAGGAGGTATTCTCCAAGCCGATGGCGAGGGGTTCTCCAATGAGGACGGGTACACGATTCTGTGGCAGTTTTCGGGCAGGGTTACGGGCGAATGGAATATGGGAGTCCTCAAGGATGGTCGCTGGGTTCATTTCGAGATGGACCTCGGAAATGAGCAGCATCGAAAGGCCTTCTTCAGCGGGCAAGTGCCGGATGGAGCAAAGGTCCTTTGATTGAAAGTCGGCCTCGGTTGGCGAAAAATCGCCATCTCTAACAATGTCGGCGGTGTCAAGCACGTTTTTGAGCACACTGCTGTATGCACTCGGAGAAGAGCGCCATTTCGCTCTATCAGATGGTTTGCGCTTTTCCAACCTGGGCTCGCTTTTAATCGTTGCGGTCAGGAACTCAGTCCGACCCAACCATCTCTTCGATCACGAACTGCGATCATGATTACTTGTTCGAACTCCCCCGTGTTCAGGGGAGCGGGATACCCAATCATTACGTCGGTGATTTACTGCACACCATGGCGATTTCCGGGCTCTCCCGCGTGCGGACCGAGCTTGTGTAACTGGCCGTAGTCCCAGCCCTGGCGCCACATCCAGTACAGATGCACCGCCAG
>DASXBH010000048.1:0-3039 GCA_036491775.1 Candidatus Acidiferrum sp. | reverse complement strand
ATTTGCCAATCATTCTGGAAGTGATTGAATCGCAAGAAAGAATTGATCAGATTCTACCGCGCCTCGATGAAATGGTGGATGGCGGCTTGATCACTTTAGAAAAAGTCCGCGTCATTCTGTACCGTCCCAATAAACGCTAATTCGTTTTTCAAGGCTGAATTCACCCTGTCTCGCGACCCCTATTTTCCCACTTCTCTGCCCGCTCGTATCCTTCGCTGCACTTCGGCCTGCAGATATCTCCTCAAATTTTCCGGAATGATCCCAGGCGCGGTCAGTTCCCGCAAATCGGAAACCGTCAGCTGCGGCAGAAATCCCAACACAATCGCCAGCGGTGCCGTCGGGGTGCGCACCAACGCCAGTCGCACGTTATAGCTCTGCGACCACTTCGGATGGTTCGCTATCGCTTGCGCCACCGGCGTAGGCACTTTCTCGCGCGCCAGCGCTTTCAAGATTTGCGACTCCGACAAAAATGGATTGTTCAACGCTATCGGCAGCACCTGCGCATGCCCTTGCACCAGCAAAGCCCCTGCCACACGCCCCGGCCCTCGACGCGCCAGTGTAATTCTCTGACCCAGTGGCAATTGTGGCAGTCGCGCAATCAATTGCTCCTCCGCCAGCCGCCGCAACTCCATAGAAACCGCCGGCGAAAGTGCCAGTTGGACCAGGTCCATCACGTAAAGTTCGCGAATTAGCCGCAAGCCAATTAACCGCGGCGTTCGCGGGTGAAAAATCAGTCCCCGCTTTACGGCGTAGCTCTTCAGCAACGATTTGCGCGCTCCGATTTCCTCCAGGATTTCTCCAGGAAGATCCTTGCGGGCCAGCAAAAGTGTCAATTTTGATTCATCAAACGCTGGATTTTTCAGCAGTGCAGAAAGAACTTCCTTCGACGTGTGGTACAGCAGCGCCTGCAGTTCTTCTCCCACCGCTGTCAGGGCACGTTCAATCTCGTGCTCCGTTCCTGCCATGCTAGTTTCCTGCCTCGTTCAAGGCTGGTAGCAGTCTCAGTGCAATCCGCGCCGCCGCCTCCGCCGGGGGCAGCGCTAATCCAGCAAACTCACCGTGCGGCGCCACCTCGCGCAGGCAGGCATCCACTTGCTGATCGAAGTAAGAAGACCGTCCCACCATTCCGCCGCTTCTTACAATAGAGAATCTCTGTTCGGTGAAGTGGAGACGTTGCACTAGATCCCGCACCAGCGCGGCCAGTTCCTTTGCTGCCGCCTGCAAAATCCGGCGGGCTGCGCCATCTCCGTTTTCCGCCGCAGCGGCCACCAGGGAAAAAATCCGCGGGAACACATCGTCGGGAATGGCATTCGCGCGCGATAGAAATTCCGGCCAGTCCGCCACGCCAATCGCCCGCAATATCTTCGTTCCCAACGGAGAGTTGGCCTGCGTCCGATCAAATTCCCGCATCGCCTGCATCGCCGCAATTCTTCCGATATCGTACGCACTGCCTTCGTCACTCAACAGCGGCCCGTGGCCCCCAACTCGCAATATCTTCCCATCTTCATCCCGGCCCACCGCGGCGGAACCGGTGCCCATGATCAGCACAACCGTTGGGCTGTCCCCAGCCGCCTCCAGCGTCAAATCAAGGTCCGTACAAACGTGCACTGCGCTCGCCGGAAATTCCTGCGACAAAAGCTTCTGCATCTTCATTTCGGATTCCGGGTGACTTGCCCCCGCAAGCCCCGTGCACAACACCGCGATTTGCGCTGTCGTTAAATTGGCCGCACGAATCGCCGCGCGTCCCGCTTCACAAACCGACGCCAGCGCTCCACCAAATCCCACTCTCATCGGATTCGATGGACCACCGCGAGCTCGCGCCAGTATCTGCTGATCCTCATCCATCAATACGCAATCCGTCTTTGTTCCCCCGCCGTCGAACCCGAGCACAAATCTCATGAAAACAGAATACGCGACGCCGCCCATTTCTGCCCGTTCCCAATGGCCGTGGTGCTGTAAAGGTGGTGCTCACGCCAACAACTGCACCTCGCTCCTTGACCCTCCCTCCCGGCGCCACTATTCTCGTCACGCCTTGCCGCGCGCCGATTCCCGGATTGCGCGCGGCGCGAATTCAATGCGCATCCACCCCATCGACTTAGCCATCATCATCGCGTATCTACTTGGCATCACGCTTCTAGGTCTGCGCTTTCGTCGCGGCCAGCGCGACGTCTCCGACTACTTTCTCGGTGGCCGCACAACTCCCTGGTGGGCCCTCGCTTTTTCCATCGTCGCCACCGAAACCTCCACGCTCACCATCATCGGTACTCCCGCCATCGCCTTCGCTGGTAATCTCACCTTCCTGCAACTGGTCTTCGGCTATCTTGTCGGCAGAATCCTCGTCACACTCTTGTTTCTGCCGGGATATTTTCGTGGCGAATTTCTCACCGCCTACGCCGTCATCGAGAAACGTTTTGGCTCGCGAATGCGCGCCGTCGCCGCGATTACCTTCCTCGGAACGCGCACTCTGGCAGAGGGTGTACGTGTCGCCGCCATCGCGCTGGTAGTCAGCGTTGCACTCGGCACGTCCGAACGGCTCGCCGTAGTTCTCGTCATCACACTCACCGTTTTTTACACCTTCGAAGGTGGCATGAAGGCCGTCATCTGGACCGACGTCGCACAATTTTTACTTTATCTCTTCGGCAGCCTGATTACGCTTGCCTTACTTCTTCACCGCATCCCCGGCGGCTGGCACGAAGTCGTTCAAGCGGCCGCAACCCACGGAAACAAGTTGCGGGTTCTCGACTTTTCTCGCGATCTCGCCACTAAGTACACCTTCTGGTCCGGCATCATCGGCGGCACCTTCCTCACCATGGCCAGTCACGGCACCGATCAGACCATCGTCCAACGGCTCCTCGCCGCTCGGAACCAACGCGACAGCGGCCGCGCCCTGATCGCCAGCGGCTTCATCGTTCTGTTCCAATTCACCGTATTTCTGCTCATTGGCGTCATGCTCTTCGTCTTCTCCCAGCACACTCCCTTGCTAACCCCTGGCGAACGCGCCGATCGCATTCTTCCCCTTTTCTTAATTCGCGAAGCACC
>DASXBH010000047.1:0-6108 GCA_036491775.1 Candidatus Acidiferrum sp. | reverse complement strand
CGCAAAAACATGGTGCGCGTAATTCCCGATAATTCCGGATCGTCGGCTGCCTGAATAAACAAAATGGGAACACTTTTCAAACTCTTCAGGTGCGACGAGAGTGGCGGATCGTTTTTGTACGCGTAGTTCATCCACTCGAATCCGGTTTGCGCCGATCGCACCATCAGCGGAAATCCACCAACCCCGGTTCGCTCCACACCAATTTTCACCATTTGTTTCGGCTCGTCGTAAACGGAATCCAGCACCAACGCCTGCACGCGGGGATCTTTCTCCGCATCACGCAGTGCAGCGTACGCGCCCAAGTTGTAACCCCACAAACCAAAACGAGTTGGATCGACATCGGTGCGCTGCGCCAAAGTGTCAATCGCGGCACGCACTTCATCCGATTCGCGATATCCAAAAGTTGTAAATCCGGCGTTTGCGCCGTGCGCCGCGAAATCAAAGACAAACACGTTGTATTGATGATCCTGAAGCGCCGAAACCAGCGTCAACAGTTCGCCGCGACTGGATTCGTACCCATGGCACAAAATAATCGTCGGCGCGCCACGCAGTCCAGGAAAAAACCATCCCTTACGCTGCCCCAGTCCCGCCACCGAGAAATCCACTTCATCCGGTCGGCCGGGGAAACTCTCCATATTAATTTCGGAACTGGTGCGCTGCGGTTTGATAATCCAATAGGTCAAAATGCCAGAAATCGCCACGGTAGCCAGCACCGTAAAAAACACCAACGCCAACACCACGGTGAGCAGCTTAAAGTACCACTTGGTGGGATACCGCAGTTCGTAAAGAATGGATGTAGCCATAAGTATGAGCGCCTAAAATGACCCTGAAAACAGTGGGTTTCGCGGCCTTTTTCAAAGGCAAACCCTATTCGGATGCTAGCACGGGGCCTTGCACGGCCAACTAGCGTTCTCGCGGGCATGTGCCCGATTTGTATAGGTCTGGATCGCGGATTTGGCGAGTTTTGTGGGGAATCGGCTATCATGGCAGATGCGCAGGGGTTAGCGTGCTTTCGTCCATGAACATTATCGATCTTCGTCAAACTACGGTTCGCCAGTTGGAACCACTGCTGCAAGAAGAGGCACGCCACTGGCGTGAAGAATTGCATTGGGATTATCGCGGCGCGCTGGACCTGATTAAGCGGTTTTTGGACGCGCACGCACTGTCGGGTTGCGTGGCGTTTGACGGCAATGCAGCGATCGGCTACGCGTTTTATGTGCTCGAGGATCACAAGGGGTTGATTGGCGGACTGTATGTGGCGCCGCACCAGCAGCAGGAACCAATCGGGCGGCGGTTGCTGGACGAAATGCTGTTCTCGATGCGGGCGCTTCCGCAATTGCAGCGGATTGAGGCGCAGTTGATGCCGTTTGGCGGGCCCGTCGATACCGCGCTGCGGGAGCAGGGATTCCGGTTGTACACACGACAGTTCATGTTGCTGGACCTGCACAAAAAAACGGGCGAAGTGCCGAGTATTAATTCCGGACTGCGACTGGACCGCTGGAACGACCGCTACATGGAAGCGTGCGCGAAACTAATTTACCTGGCGTACGCGAACCACGTGGATGGCGACATTAACGATCAGTATCGTTCGAGGAGTGGCGCGCTGCGCTTTCTAAAAAATATTATTCTGCTGCCCGGCTGCGGGCAATTTGTGCCGGGCGCATCGTTTATTTTGCGGCATCCGGGGAGCGAAGATCTGGTGGGCGCGGTGCTCACGAGTGAAGTTTCGCCCGGCGTGGGCCACACTACGCAGCTTTGTGTGCAGCCGGGATTCCAGGGGCATGGACTGGGACGCATTCTCATGCAAACCTCGGCGGAAGCGTTGCGTCTGCAGAAGTTCAATGAGTTGACGCTCACGGTTACTTCGGAGAATCGCACGGCGGTCAGTCTCTACGAGAAGCTCGGTTTCACGACCATCAAATCGTTCACTGCGGGCGTCTGGCCGCGGTAGTCCGATATCAGCTATCTGAGATCGGAGATCAGAGAGCTTCGGAACTTCTCCTAGGAAATGTCGTTCGGCAGCAAAATAAAGCACATTCGCTCACTTAGCTTTGCCTGCCTGGAGTTTCTTTTGCGCGGCTTCGAATTCGTCGCCGGGGAGCCAGCGGATTTCGTCGGGCTGGACCGCGGCGGCGTGGCCGAGGGCGTAGCCGAAGCTGGCCATTTTGGCTAAGCCAGAGAAATTCCAGTCAGAGCGGAATTCGTCGGCAGGCTTGTGGTAATGATTGTCGACGTAGTCTTTGGCTTGCGCTTCGCCCCAGGCGAAGTCGTGTCCTTTGAATTTCATGCCCTCGCTGATGGAGAAGGCGGGAATGCCGACCCGGCCAAGGCTGAAGTGATCGGAGCGGTAGTAGTGACCCGCTTCAGGATGAGCATCGGGGCGAATGGCCAGATCATATTTTTTCGCAAACTGCTCGACGGTGGGATAGAAGGTGGTGCGTTCGGCGCCACTGACTTCTACTTCCTCGGGAATGCCGATCGGTCCGAGGGCGTCGTAATTCAGATCGAGAATGGGCTGGACGGGAAGCTGGGCGGTGTGTTTGCCAAGATATTCGGAGCCGAGCAGGCCCTGTTCTTCGGCAGTAACGGCGGCAAAAAGGATGGAGCGCGGAGGACCAGGCCGGGTGCCAGCCCAAGCACGCGCCAGTTCGAGGAGAATGCCACATCCGGTCGCATTGTCGATGGCGCCGTGATAAATGTTGTTCCCGGGAAGTTTCGTGTCGATACCGAAATGATCGTAGTGGGCGGTGTAAAGAACCGCTTCGCTTTTCTTTTTTGGGTCCGACCCTTCCAGCATGGCCAGCACATTGCGTGAGGTGAATGGCTTCACTGCGCTGACAATGTGGGCTTGGAGATGAACTGGCAATTCGATGGGCTTGAAATCGCGGGACTGGGCTTGCTGAAAGAGTTTGTCGAGATCCTGACCGCCCAGCGCGGCTAGTTTTTTCGCCACGTCCAGATGAATCCAGGAAGCAGCTTCGAGCTTCGGCGTGCCATCGAGTTTCAGGTAGGACTTCCCGGCTCCCCAAGAATTACGAACAACTTCCCAACCGTAACTAGCCAGATCAGTGCGGTGAATGATCAGCGTAGCGACAGCACCGCGCCGAGCGGTTTCTTCAAACTTGTAGGTCCATCGGCCGTAGTAAGTGAGAGCTTTGCCTTTGAAGAATTTGGGATCGTCGGAGGCGGGTTCGGCGACAAAGAGAAGAGCGACTTTGCCCTTGAGGTCGTAGCCTTTGTAGTCGTCCCATTGATATTCGGGAGCGGTGATACCAAAACCGACGAAGACGATGGGAGCGTCAATGTCGGCGGATTCGGTTTGGCTCTCGTTGTTGGTGACGTAATCGTCGTTGGCCTTGAGGGGTAGGGGCGCGCCGCCTGCAGGAATCAACGTCAAAGCGGTGTCGGGAAGGGTTTTGACGCTGACCATGGGAACGGGCTGGAAGTAGGTGCCATTTTCGCCGGCCGGCTTGAGTCCGTAGCTCTTGAGTTGACTGGCGATGTAGTCGGCGGCGAGATCGCTGCCCTTCTGATTCATGCCGCGACCTTCGAGCTCATTGCTAGAGAGGTATTTGACGTGGTCGCGAATTTTGTCTGGATCCATTTTGGGCGCAAGGATCTTTTCGGCGAGCGCGGCGGTAGCGATGAGCACTGTAAAGACGACGATGACAGGCTTCTTCATTGTCAGGTGGTTCCCCTGGAGAAGTTTGGTGCAGGAAGAATGTACCAGAAGTGGGAGCCTTGTTGGTGGGGGCGGGCTTTTGCGGACACGGGCCGCACAAGCCCTCCGGTCAGGATGACAAGGCTCGCGGATGGCTAGGACAGGAAAGATTTACCACAGAGGACGCAGCGGAAGCGCAGAGGTCGCGGAGAAAGAAAGATGGATTCCGCACTTCGTTCGGAATGATGAGTGAGGTGTCTCGCATACGAAAGGTGCGATTGCGGCTGATCGTGTTGGGAAGTTGGTTGACTACCGTGTTGGAGATTGAGACGTCTATACTGGGCGGGCGTTTGTGCGCGGTGCGTTGTTGCGGCTTGTGTTGTAACTAAGAGAAGAGCTTTAACACAGAGGGCACAGCGGTAGGAACACCGAAATCACGGAGACAATGTGAGGGATTTTCGAGCAGAGCATGAGTTTGAGCCACGAATTGAGTTTAGGAGACGACGAATGAGGACTGGACGGATGTTGGCGGGAGTGTTGGCGGTTGGATTGATTTTGGGGTGGAGCGGGGCGCGCGGGCAGGATGCGCAGAAGACGGAGGCGACCCAGAAGGATGCCGGAGCCGATTCGCATGGGATCGCGGTGCAGAACATTGACCGGTCGGTGAAGCCGGGAGACAACTTTTATTTGTATGCGAATGGTGAATGGATCAAGAAGACGGAGATTCCGGCGGACCGTGCGACGATTGGTGTGTTTTCCGCGCTGGATACGATCAGCAACAAACGAACTGCGGATTTGATTGAGGAAGCGGCAAAGGGTACGGCGCCGGCGGGATCGAGCGCGCGGAAGATCGCTGACCTATTCAACTCATATATGGACGAAGCGGGAATTGAAGCGAAAGGGTTGACGCCGTTGAAGCCACACCTGGATGCGATTACCGCGATTCACGACAAGAAGGAACTGGCGCACGCGCTGGGCGAGACGTTGCGGTCAGACGTGGACGCGCTGAACAACACGAATTTTCACACGCCGAACCTGTTTGGGCTGTGGGTAGCACCGGGATTTAACGATTCCGACCACTACACCGCGTATTTGCTGCAAGGCGGGGTGCAACTGCCGGACCGCGAGTATTACCTGGCAAACAGCGAGCACATGAAGAAAGTGCGCAGCGAGTACGAGACGCACGTGGCGGCGATGCTGAAGCTGGCGGGTTTTACGGACGCGGAGGCGCGTGCGAAGCGGATTGTGGAACTGGAACACGCAATCGCGGAAAAGCATTTGACCCTGGCGGATAACGAAGACATCCAAAAAGCGAATAACACCTGGAGCCAAGCGGAGTTTGCAGCGAAGGCGCCGGGACTGGACTGGGCAGAATATTTCCGGGGAGCGGGACTGACCAAGCAGGCCAGCTTTATTGTGTGGCAGCCAAGCGCGTTTACCGGCGAATCGGCGTTGGTGGGTTCGGTGGCGCTGGATACCTGGAAGGATTGGCTGGCGTATCACGAAATCGAAGCGGCGGCGGGCGTGCTGCCGAAAGCGTTTGCGGACGAGCGGTTCGCGTTTTTCGGGAAGGAATTGACGGGGGCACAGCAGCAGCGTCCGAGGTGGCAACGCGGTGTGTTTGTAGTGAATGGATTTTTGGGCGACGCGGTTGGGCAGATTTACGCGCAGCGGTATTTCCCGCCAGAAGCGAAAGCGCGTGCGGAAGCGATGGTAGCGAATCTTATCGCGGCGTTTCGGAAGCGGATTGAAGCGTTGAGCTGGATGGATCCAGCAACGAAGGCCGAGGCGCAAGCGAAACTAACCACGTTGTATGTGGGTATCGGCTATCCGGAGACGTGGAAGGATTATTCAAAGTACGAAGTGAAGGCCGACGACATTTTCGGGAATGTGTGGCGTGGACGAATATTTGACTTCCAGCAGGATATTGCGCGGCTAGGAAAGCCGGTGGACCGGCACGAATGGACAATGGAGCCGCAGACGGTAAATGCGGTGAATCTACCGTTGTACAACGCGCTGAGTTTTCCAGCGGCGATTCTGCAGCCACCGTTTTTTGATGCGCAGGCGCCGGATGCGGCGAATTACGGGGCGATTGGAACGGTTATCGGACATGAAATCAGCCACACGTTTGACACCGAGGGCAGCGCGTTTGATTCGAAAGGGCGGGTGCGAAACTGGTGGACACCCGCGGACCTGAAGCATTTCGAAGAAGCGACGGCCAAGTTGGCGGCCCAGTACGACACCTACAACCCGTTTCCGGATCTGGCGGTGAATGGCAAGCAGACGCTGGCGGAAAATATTGCGGACGTGGCGGGGATTTCGGCGGCGTACGACGGGTATCATGCGGCGTTGGGAGGCAAGGCGGCGCCAGTGCAGGATGGGTTCAGCGGTGATCAGCAATTTTTTATCGCGTTTGGGCAGAATTGGGGCTCGAAAACGCGAGAGGC
>DASXBH010000046.1:0-4974 GCA_036491775.1 Candidatus Acidiferrum sp. | reverse complement strand
GCCGACGACAGCGCCAACGACTCCGAGGATAGTGCCGACGATTACGCCTTGACTTTCTGCCCCGCCGGCCATGGCAATGCACGCGGCGCACAAGCCGCCCATCACGACGCGGGCGATCAGGCCGGGGGGTGCGGTGCGGCTAGGAGTTTTGGGAAGCTTGTCGGCAACGAGTTCGCCGAGTGCCAGCAAGGTATAGAGACCGACGGCCCACGTCGAGCCAATCCACGCCAGCGGTGAGTGCAGTTTCAGCCAGCCGAGACGGGCGGCCCAAGCAGTGACGGCCGGGGGAGTGAGGGAACGTAAGCCGGTGAAGAGCCCGATAAGAAAGGCGAGCAGCAGGATCATGGAGCGAGCACCTCGTGAGCAGTCTGCGAGCGGCGCGAACAGGGACACGAAGTTATTTCAGCAAAGACACGGTGTCAATCGGTTTAGGAAATGGGAACGAGGTGAGCCTAGCTCTGCTTACGAGCTTTAGATGCGAGCGAGGCGACACGTATAGCGTCGGATGTGGAACTCGTCAAACATCCACGTCCGCGAGGCTGTTATCGAACTAGTTTTTATAAAGGTGGCTGTAGCGGCTTCAGCCCACAGCAAATTTCGCTATTGAACTTCCAGGTGGAACAAGTCGACCACGAAAAAGGTGTGGACGTTGATTAAGGCGACGTGGCCACCAATCACGACGTGACGGCAATCGGGAGGCGGAGGAGGGAGGCGGCGTTCCAATTCTTCGGGGCAAGGCTGAATGCGTTTCTGCAAACCGGGCGGCAAAGTGCCGCGGCGTACGAGTTGCTTTTCGAGACCAGGAGGAAGCTGATCGCGTTTGGCGAGCCCTGGAGGAAGATGGGTCTCATTTTCGGAATACCAGCCGCGAATGGCATCACGGTCGTGGTGTTTGTAGTAAGCGTCGTGCTCGTCGTCCTGGTCTTCGTGTTTATCGTGGCCTTTGCCGTGCCCGTTGCCGTGGTCCTGGGCCACGGCTAAATTAGCAGTTCCGAGAAAAGTGCCAAAAACAGCGATGCATATCCACTTGGAAGAATTCACATGGCCTCCGTCAGATTGGTCAAGGTATCTAGCCTAATTCGAAAGAGATGGGGTAACGATCAGGCCGAAGGGCAATGGTGTCGCGACAGTGACATGACCCTAAGTACAGTTGTGCTCGCAGAGTGAACGTGAGCAGCCGTGGCAGTGACGGATTGCGGTCTCGGGGAGCGGGCGCCTGGAGACGCTGTGCCTTCAGACTGTTGGAGAAGGAGAAGGCACAGCGTTGTTGGACTTCGGCGGCGTGGTTATGGGGAGTGCCAGGCTAAAGCCCGGTCCCTACCTAGAGCACTGAGTGCAATTTGTGACGATCCTAGGCAGCGGCTACGACAGTTGCTAGACCAGAGAGAATCTCGACTTCAATGCCGGCGTTGCGCAGAGCCTGAAGTTCTTCCTGCGTGCCTTCTGAGTTTAGCGACTTGCCAGCCAGGCGGACCACGACTTTACCGTCGTCGGCGTAGGCGATCATCCGTTCGCTGATCTGCGGGGAGACGGCCTGCGAAACGTCGAGAACCAAAGTGCTTTTGCGAACCTGCTGTAGGACGTCGCCAGGAATGGTTTCGCCGTGCAGCACGACTTCAGCCTGCTGAAGAATATTCAGCGCGCGTGGGCTCAGCGAGTCCGAAGAAGTAGCGACTTCGATGAAAAAGACTTTTCCTGGCAATCCAAATTTACGAGACACGGGACCTCCTTGTTCGGTGTTGGTAACTGCGCGGTCAAACTAGCTGCTCTCGGCTGGGGAGCGGCACCTTTTGCGGAAGGCCTCACCCATGGAAGGTGAGTTACAGCTTCGAAATTGAAGGCTAACACTGATACGGAAGGGATGAGCCTGCGAAATTTGGCTGGAATGCATCGAAGAAGTGGATGAATGATAGTGGCCGGCGGCGGGAATGGCGGGAAATCCCGAAAATAGAAAGGGGGGCGGAGCAACTGATGGCGAGGGTTTGGGGTAGTCCCGATAACAAGATAGCCACGCCAGTACTAAAGGCATGTTGCAGAGGAATTTGCGAGATGCCTATACTTGCCGAGATTGACAGTAAAGTGATGTGGCTGGAGGAAGGCGGGCAGGGAATGCGCCTTGGAGTGGTCGCGGGCAAAACGCGGAGAAACGTGTCCTAGTGAGCATTGAGGAAATCAAACAGTTTCCGTCGGTTGAGCGGCGCCGCAATGTGGGTGCGCCCGGAGAACGGCGCGAAGCCGGGGAAGTGGCGGTATTCCAGGAGCTGGGCAAGGCGCTCACGTCTTCGTTACAACTGGATCAGGTTTTGCGGACGATCATGGAGAAGATCGACGAGTTTTTGCGTCCGGACAACTGGTCGCTGCTGTTGTTGGATGAAGCGAAGCAGGAACTGTATTTCGAGTTGGCGGTAGGCAAAGCGTCGCAGGCGCTGAAGGATGTTCGGGTAAAGATGGGGCAGGGCATTGCGGGCTGGGTGGCGGAACACGGCGAAGTGGTGATTGTGCCGGACACCTCGAAGGACACGCGATTCTTCGGCAAGGTGGATGAGAAGACCAAGATGGAGACGCGGTCGATCGTGGCCGTGCCGGTGAAATTTCGCGAGACCTGTTTGGGTGTAATCGAGCTGATCAATTGCGTGGGGCCGGAAGGCTTCGACCCGAGAGATTTGAAACTGCTGGAAGCGCTCTCGGATTTTGCGGCGATTGCGCTGGAAAATGCGCGGCACGTGAAGCGCATTCACGAGCTCACGATTAAGGATGACTGCACGTCGCTGTATAACGCCCGGCACATGGGCTTCATTCTAGATACCGAGATTTACCGTTCGCAGCGGTATAACTACGAATTTTCGATTGTGTTCATCGACCTGGATCACTTTAAGCAGGTGAATGATACGCATGGGCATTTGGTAGGTTCGCGTTTGCTGGCGGAAATGGGCGAGGCGTTGAAGACCAATTGCCGGCTGATTGATTTTGCGTTCCGGTATGGCGGGGACGAATTTGTGATTCTTCTGCCGCAGACGTCGAAGGACAATGCAATTAATGTGGCCAAGCGGTTGCACAAGCTGATTCGCGAGTCGGTGTGGCTGACCAAAGAAGGATTGAATATTAAAGTGACTCCCAGCGTGGGGCTGGCGGCTTACCCCGTGGATTCGAAGACCAAGGAAGGGTTGCTGCATCTGGCGGACGAAGCGATGTATCTGGTGAAGAATACCAATCGCGATAGCGTTGCAGCGGCGAATATGGGGATCTTGCCGGCGTTAACGAGCGAAGCGGCGGGATAAAACAGGACGGTAGGTAACTGCTCCAGGCAGAGTCCACATTAACAAGCCAAGAGGTACTTCTCACTTCGTTCGAGTGACGTATCGAGTCGCGGAAACACTGTCGCTAACGCGAACCACGTGTTTTCCGGTGCGGCTATACAGTGTTGGGGAATTCTGATTAACTAAAAACATGAAGCGCAGTGAAGCCGCGCGTTACGCTCGCCTATCCGCCATTCTTGCGTTCACACTGGTGGCCATCACCAGCGGCATTTACCTGCACCGCGTGTGGGTAGCTCACGTTGAAAAGAAAAATGCTCCGCCGCCTCCGCCGCAAGATGTGGAGAGGCAGTCGAGTTCGCTGACGTTTTCCAAGGGTGAAGGAATCCATAAAGAATTTACCGTGCAGGCTTCGAAATCCACGGATTTCAAGGGGCAGGATGCGAGCCTGCTGGAAGAAGTGACGGTGACGGTGTTTGGCAAAACGGGCGAGCGGAATGACGTGATTCGCAGCAAGAGCTGCCGGTACTCGAAGGCCGATGGCGCGATCCAGTGCAGCGGTACGGTTGATATGGAGCTGCAGAGCGCGGCGGATGAGGAGCGCTCGAAACAGACGCCTGGCATGCTGCAGGGAGTGGTGCACGTGGCGACCAGCGGCGTGACGTTTGATCGCGCGACGGGCAACGCGCAAACGGTGGCGCCGGTGAAGTTTGATTTTCCCAACGGCAACGGGGACGGAGTGGGCGCGGTTTATGCTTCGGAAGAAGGCCACCTGCGTCTGGTGAGTGATGTGCATTTGAAGCTCCGCCCGGCGCCGCCAGATCCGGCAAAACCGGTGCTGCGCAAACTGGGATCGGCGGTGACGGAGGTTGCAGTAAATGGCAGCAGCCTGGAGTTCGACCGAAATATGGGAGTCATTCAGTTGCATGGCCCGGTGACTGCCGATACCGCGGCACAACGGCTGACCTGCGGTGAGTTGGTGCTGAAACTAGATGAGCAATTTCGTTCGCAAACGCTGATAGCCAGCCCGGGAACTTTGAAGCAGGAACCGCAAGTCACCACGCGCGGCGCGAGCGGCGAAAATACGTTGACCGCAGATAAGTTAACCACGCGCTTCGCGCCGGAAGGCTGGATTCGCACCGTGGATGCGGAAGGAAATGTGCACGGGATGTCGGCGAGCGGGTCGCTGCAGGCAGAGAATGGGCAGTTGGAGATGTGGCCGCGGCTGAACGAAGCCAAGCAGATGATGATGCACGGAAACGTGCAGGCCACGACGCGCGATGCGAAGACTGGGTCGCAACGGCATTTGGCCACGAATGTGTTGCGGCTTGATTTTTCGGGCGGGGAGCCGGGCGAGACGAGTCATGTGCAGCACGCAGAGACGTTGGAACGAGGGACGTTGGAATGGACCGATGCGGTTTCGACGTCGGGCGCAACGGCGGCGCGTTCGAAACTGTCGGGCGATAAGTTGGCACTGGATTTTGGTCCGCTGGGTAAAGCGCGGCAATTGGTAGCTACAGGCGCGGTGCAGACCGAGCGGCAAGCTGGGACCGGACCGTTGCAAACAGCGAGCGCGGCAAGCGGCGTGGTGCAACTGGAGCCGACTGGTGGTTGGTCGCAGATTACGATGCATGATCATGTGCGCTTGAAGGAAGGCGATCGTAGTGCCGAGGCACAGCAAGCCGTGTTTGTGAAGGCTGACGAATCGGCGGTGCTCAGT
>DASXBH010000045.1:0-6239 GCA_036491775.1 Candidatus Acidiferrum sp. | reverse complement strand
AAAGGGCGACGTGCCACCCACCTGATAACCGCTGTGCCGTTGCGCCACTTCCGGTTTGCACGGCTCCACTCTCTTCGCGCCAATTTGTCGTGCCAGATTTTTCAGGCTGACTTGCCGGTCTCCGTGCATCAACACAATCAGCGGCTTGGCTTCCTGATCCTGCATCACCAGCGTCTTCACCACCGCGTGCTCATCCACTCCCAGTTTCTGAGCGGACACGGAAGTTCCGCCGTGCTCCACATACTCGTAAGGATGTTCGCTGAATGTTACGTTGTGCTCGCGGAGAAATGCCGTCGCCGGAGTTTCCGAAATGTGCTCCTTGCGCGCCATGGGAGCTCGAATCTTGCAGTGTTATTTTGCCGCCGGCAGATTTGCCGCCTGATACTTGGCGATATCCACTTTTTGCCATTCGCCCTGCATGATGCCTTCACGAATCTGCGCGGGAGTCTTCCCCTTGCGCGTCTGCTCATACGAATAAAACGCCTCGCGCTGGCAAATGTCGCAGCCTGCCCCGTGATGGCTCACAAAGCAGTCCAGCAAACTGCCATGTCCCTGGCTGCGGTCGCAGTGGCAGTAGCACGGCTGCTGGTACAAAACTTTTTTCACCCGTCCGGCCACCGTGTACGAATTGAAGATCAGCGGCTCAGTGAATTGCGCAGGATCCATCGTCGGCGGCAACGCGTCTTTTGCGGGTTGCGCGTGGAATGCCGGAGTCGGCTCATTCGCCGCCGCGTCGTGGTTCATTCCCGGCATTTGTTGCCCCTGTGAAGCCGCGAATTGCGGCAACATCAGCATCGCCGCGCCAGTGAGCAGCAGTGCGCCGCAGGTTAGGAATTTCCCAAAACGTTTCATGCGAACCTCTCTCCGGCTGGGTAAATATCTTCTCACTTTAACGTGCTCTGCCGTCCAATTTCCAGTTGCGTGACCCATAGAGCACTCTCGTTCTTCGCCGATGCAACCGATCGCCCTCCGCCTGCCTGTTTGATCGCTCCGCTTACGGCAAGTGCACTACCGCGATGCGCACCGGCTTGAGCCTGGTCATATCCAGAATGTGTTCCCCATTCAAATTGTCGATCTCGCTGTTTACAATAAAATAAAAATCGTCTCCGCGCAGCGCGCCCGTCGTCGGAGTCATCAAACCATTTTCCAGCACTACCGCTTTTCCTACGTGCAGGCCGTCCGGCGACAACCGGAACGTCGCAACGCGTGGAGTGCCGATGCCATTCTGCACCGTCACCAGGCTTCCTTTATGCCAGTACAATCCGTCAATCCCCGCCAAAGTATTGCGCGGCCCCGGATCCACTTCCGCGCTTTCTCCGCTCTGCAAATCAATTCGTATCACCCCAAGCTGGTCGGCCACATACACGAACTTCTCATCGTCGGTGACCGCAATCCCATTGGGAAATAACACCTGTCTGATCAAACGCACCGGCGTGAAGGCGCCAGATTTTGCGTCGAACCGGTAAACGCGATTCGCCAACGTGTCCGTCAATAAAACGCTTCCATTCCGCAACACTACCAAATCGTTGAAGTCGTGTTTCCCTTCATCTGTCGCCGGGTACCGTCCCAGCAGCGCGCCCGCGCGATCAAAATGTAAAAGTTCCGACTTTCCCAAATCGTCGCGCGATGAAGCGCTCCAGATCGTTTGGTCCGCGGGATCGAGACGGATACCTTGCACCGGCAGTAAGTGGTAACGATCCGCTGCGACGAAATCCTCGACCTTCCCGTCATGCGAAATCGTCACAATTTTCCTGTGGTACATGCTGCTCAGATACAGCGAATCGCTTCCGGGGTCGTACGCCAGCCCTTCCGGAAACAAATCCTTCTCTGTGGTGGTGAACGCCACGTGCGACTCTCTGACCGCGGGAAAATCCTTGTGCACCTGCTCCAGCAGCGGTTTGAATTCGCTCGACGCCCTGAATCCCGCGAACGCATTCTCATTGGTAGGATCGAAGCCTTCCCGCAGCGCGATACACTCCTTCAGCTGTTGGATAGCCGGAAGCGTTTCATGCAGCAGTGCATGCGAAGCCGCCAGGAAATATAAAACGGCCCCGCGATCGTGGGTCTTGTTGAGCAGGCTTTCAGCGATTGCCATTTGTGCGCGGATTTCCGCTGCGTCGGCAGGCTCCGCTGGCGCACCCCGCGTTTCGTCGGGTTCTTGCCCAGCGATTATCGCGGCTGTCAAAAGCGCAACAGCGGACGCAAAACTTAGCAATCTTAATTTTCGAGTGATCGATGTTGCGGCGAGAACAATGTTCTTCATGCTTCCGCGCGCCGCACGTGTGCCCGCTCAGATTTATTCCAAGCCTTCAATGCGGCCGCATCCACACACCCGACAGCTACGTCGGTGCCGCTAGGCTCCGGTTTGCGCCAGCGCCACACCGCGGCCCCGTGCAGTTCCGCTTCCCGGCAAGCATCCAAGGCGGAGTAAAGCGAATATCCCGCACGCGTGGAGTCAGAAGCCGGCAATTCTCCCACCCACAGCGGCTTATCCAGCTTGGCGGTTGTCGCTAGTTGCACACCGATGTCGCAACCCTCTGTTTCCGAGCTGGGATAAAAGTGTGCCTGGTAAAAATCCAGCCCTACCTCGCGCCACGCTGGCGTCCACAGCAGACGCGCAGAACCCAACGTTACCGGCACATTGCCAAACTCATGAACGGCTCGCGCAATCTCCGTGGCGAACGCCCGAAAATCTGCGATATGCATTTTCGCTTCAGGGATAGGATGAAATTCGCGTATCGCCCATTCCGGCTCATTGGCAATTTCCCACGCAAACAGCCCCGGATGCCCACGAAATTCCTGGAATACCGGCAGCAGCACATTTTCAAGAAAAGCTTCGCGGCCCGCCGCAAACTGCAGCACTTTGTGAGTGTCCGGCTCGCTCTCATGTGGACCGCGATCTTGCAGCCACAAATAATCCATCAGCGAAAAACAAAGTTTCACTTCGCTTTGCGCCGCCACTTCCAGGGCCGCCGCTAGATCCGGAACTAGGAAGGAATCGGGGCGCTGCGGAATTCCATCTTCAAACTGGATTCCCGCGCGTCCATCACCAAACACAAACCACCGCACCACCGTCGCGCCACAATCGCGAATCCGCGCAAAATCATCGCTCACAATTTGTCGAGTGGCGGGGTTACTGACGCCGGTATGTTCCGTCGCCGTCTGTCCAAAATCCTGCCCGTAATGAATCCAGGGATAATTTACGCCAAGTGCGAATGGACTTGCAGTGGTGGGCAACATCGCAGCCTCCACGATTTACAGCTCAGTGTGCGGCAGCGGGCTGGTACGGATAAGCGGCCGATGCGGCGCGCTCTGCCAAATGTTTTTCGCGCAAATGGCGCTTCACGCGAGTGCCCCAACCTTTTACGAACGTGTAGTTCAGAGCCCCGCCAATCGCCGAACTGGCCAGCGGCACCAGCCGCCCTACCCACTTTTCGGCGCTTTCTTCTCCAATGCGAATCGCCAGCCGTCCCGCTAGCCGGGGCGCCAGCCTTTCCACCATTTGCTTTTCGGCCAAATCCTTGGTCATGTCAATGCCAGCAGCGCCGGCCGCTGCCATCCACAATTGCAACCGCCGCTCGCCCTTCTCCTCGAATCCATAAAGAAGGCAAAGTCGTTGAATCAACCGCAGCGTAATCACCGTCAGCAGGCTGGCATCCGGTAAAATCGTAATCACCCCGCCCAATCCAAATCCGGCCCCTTGCGCCGCCGCCAGTCGTTGCGCGTCATGGATCAATCGCGAAGCAATCGCATCCAGCGTCTCAATCGGCACATCGCGCATGCGGCCAAAGTGCGGTACCCACAGGCCGTGCTTCTCGGAAAGATACGTGCGGAATTCATCTGGATCGATTTCCACGGTGCGCAATCCGCGCAGCACGCCGAACCGCAGAAACTTGCCCACCGTCCGCCTAGCTACCGATTTGGGTAACCTAGCCATTCGCTTAAGCATCCTATGCCGATTAGAACCGGTCAAGATAACTTACGTTGTATAGCCCGGTCTTCGGCACAGTAGTGACCGCCTAGCATCACCAGGACCGATGTCCTACTTGACGCGGAGGAAGTTTTCGGTAAACTGCCAATTTCGCTATGGCTACGATCGTCCAATTCATGCCGGCAGAGGTGATCGCGGATCTCGAATTTCCGCAGCGCGAAGCCGCGTTCTTCTACGGCCTGTTCCTCCGTGGCCATTCGCCTGAGGCATTGCGCCGCGACATCGAGGTTCCGCCGGCGGTTCTGGCCAAGTGGCATCGTGAAGCTGAACGCGAGCCGCAACTCCGCAGCATCTTTTCCCGCATGGTGGAGTATCGCCGTCACGTGTTGGCGATTTTCGACACCCTAGTTGGTTCCGAAGGGCAAAACCGCAGAGTTCAGTAATCTTCGTTAACTCCCCCATCTTTCGGACTCGCTCCTCTCGACGCTTGCAAATCCCATGCCTGCAGCAAACCCGGGCTCAGGCAACGTTCGAACTCCTTTTTCACGTCTAACCGACCAGCGGCGGTAAGTGCCCTGCTACGGCAGGATTCCGGAATTGACGGGGTAGGTGCGCCGGATTAGAATCCATAAGTCGTAAAGGTGTCTCCATGCCCATGATTTCTCGAGCTTTTCCAGCTTATTTCGCGGCGCTCACGTTGTTCTCGCTGCCGGTCCTCGCCCAGCAGGCCCCTCCTCCCCCTGCGCCGGATTCCGGCACGCAACAACCCCTTCCGCAGAATCAAAAGCTCACTAAGGAACAGAAACAAAAGATTCGTAAGACCTTTAAGGAACTCGATACTCCTTACCGCACTTGGCTCAACGAAGACGTCACCTACATTATCTCCCCCGAAGAACGAAGCGCCTTCCTGCAGCTCGAGACCAACGAAGAACGCGAACAGTTCATCGAGCAGTTCTGGCTGCGCCGCAGTAGCAACCCCGATCTTCCCGAAAACGACTTCAAAGAGGAGCACTATCGCCGCATCGCCTATGCCAACGAGCACTTCGCCTCCGGCATACCTGGCTGGAAAACCGATCGCGGCCGTATCTATATTATTTGGGGCAAGCCCGACGAAATCGAGTCCCATCCTACCGGCGGCACCTATGACCGTCCGATGGAAGAAGGTGGCGGCTCCACTACCACGTATCCTTGGGAAACGTGGCGCTATCGCTACTTAGAAGGCATCCAGGAAAACGTAATCCTTGAGTTCGTCGATCCGAGCGGTTCTGGCGAATACCACTTGACCATGGATCCTTCGGAAAAAGACGCGTTGCTTCACGTGCCCGGTGCCGGTTTGAGCTTGCTGGAATCCATGGGCATGGCTTCGAAGACCGACCGTTTCACCCGTTCGGACGGCACGAACCTCCCGACTTCCATGGGCGGAACGCCAGCCAGCATGAACGAATTCACGCGGCTCGAGCTCTACGCCAAGGTGCAACGTCCTCCGGAAGTGAAGTACAAAGATTTGGAAGCCCTGGTCACTTCGCGCATGGTTCGCGATCAGGTGCACTTCACCTATCGCACGGACTTCTTGAAGGTCACCAGCGATACCGTTCTTGTCCCCATCAGCGTTCAGATTCCCAACGATCAGCTCACCTTCAAGGGTAAAGACGGTGTGGAATCCGCATCACTGAACATCTTTGGTCGCGTATCCACACTGACTGGCCGCGTCGTGCAGACTTTCGAAGATCCAGTCGCCAAAGATTTTCCCGACACGCTTTTCCAGTTGGCGCGCAAGCAGTCTTCTCTTTACCAGAAGGCGTTGCCTCTGCGCCCCGGCCTGTACCGGCTTGATATCGTCATTAAAGACGTGGAAAGCGGCAACGTGGGCGCCATCAATACCAGGCTCGCTGTGCCGCGCTACGACGAAGATAAATTGGAAGCCAGTTCCTTGATTCTTGCCGACCAGATCGAACACGTTCCCGCCAAGCAGATTGGCACCGGCCAGTTCGTTCTGGGCTCCTCGAAAGTCCGGCCACGGTTACTGGCGGATTTCACCACGGCAGACAAGCTCGGCATCTACCTGCAGGTCTACAACCTCAAGCCCGACGACAAGACGCACAAGTCCGAAGCCACTTTCGTCTACACCGTCAAGAAGGGCGAGAAGCAGGTCATGCAGTTCAAGGAGTCCAGCGCCGAGATGAAGCAGACCGGCGACCAGGTCACCATCGAGCGTCTTTTGCCTCTAGCTACTCTTGAACCGGGGAAGTATACTCTCGAGGTTAGCGCCACGGACAGCTTGTCCAAGGCGACCATATCCCGGTCGGCC
>DASXBH010000044.1:0-3255 GCA_036491775.1 Candidatus Acidiferrum sp. | reverse complement strand
TCGACGCCTGCCCATGCGGCGTGGGTGAATCCTGGCATCAAGCTGCGCAAGCCAACTCCTCCAGAAACTAAATAACGAAAAGGCAGGAACGGACGAACCTGCTCGACGGCGAATTCTGGAAACGTGGATTCGAATTTCTCGCGATCACGCGAAAAGAGAATCCAGGGCAGGGCGCCATTCGCGCCGGAGAGGGGACCGTCTGGAACGAAGGACCAGTCCGGAGCATCCTGGCGAAAGGGTTCGTGGTGAAACCGGGTGTAGACAAATTTGGACCAAGAAGTGACCCACGGCTCGATCATCAGGATTTTGCCGTCGTGGCGAAGACTGCGCGCAGATTCTGCAAAGAAACGATTCACGCTGGGGATGTGGTGAAGGACGTTGGTCATGACGATGGCACGCAAAGAAGCGTCGTCGAATGGGAGTCGCTGAGCGTCGAGAACAAGGCGCACGCCGGGACACGGAAGAATTTCTGAAGTGATCAAGTCGGGGATGAATTGGTCACAATAGCCTGCACCGGAGCCTAATTCGAGGGTTTTTCCATCGATTGGCGGGAGCGCGGCAGCAAGCAGAGTGTACCACTCGTCGTAAATCGCTTTTAGAAAAGGCTTGGACGCGATGATTTGTCTGCGAAGCGTGGTGGTGGCGGGATCGTCGAGATCAAGCGAAGCGGTGAGGGGATGGGCGAGGATGCGACGGAGCAAGGCGCCGGACAAGGGAGGTCAACCTCCCAAACGGAACCAGGCATGCCGGCAGATGTTGAGCATGCGCAGGCCGTTGGAAACGACCTTGGTCATTTTGGTTACGCCATGGATGCGTTCCTGATAGTGGACAGGCACTTCCACAATTTCGAGATGAAGTTTGCTGGCGCCGAAGAGTAATTCGTAGTCGCCCCAAAGATCCTTGATGCCCCAGGTGCCGAGCGAAGGTTCTAGATGCAGCCAATCTTTGCGCCAGAGCACTTTGGTGCCGCACAGAGTGTCCTTGATGCGCTGATCGAGAAGAAACGAAAAAATCAGGCCGAAGAATTTGTTGCCGACGAGATTGGCGGTCTTCATGGCGTATTGCTGCATGGGATACACCAGGCGGCTGCCGTTGATGAAACTGCCGTTGCCGTGAACCAATGCACGAAAGAAGGCGGGTAGTTCTTCGGGCATGACGGCGTGTTCCGCGTCGAGAATCATGAGGACATCCCCACGGGCGGCGCGGAAGCCGGTCCAGACATTTTCCGCTTTGCAGATGCCAGGGCCATCGACGAGGCGAATTTCTTTTTCGGGATATAGGGCCTGCATACGGCGGACTTCTGAGGCGGTGTCGTCAGTGGATCTATCGTCGCAGAAAAGGATTTCGGTGCATTGGCCCATGGCGGGAATGCGTTCGACGGCGGGTTGAATGTTTGCGGCTTCGTTGCGGCACGGAACGATGACCGAGACGGTTACATCTTCTTCTTTAATCGCCTTGGGAATCGGCCGCGCGACCATAACTTGCATGAGACAGAGGCGTCGAAGGCCCGGCAGGCGCGCGAGGAAATCGTTAAGAAAGGCGGAGAGCGCCGGGACGTATTTGGGAAACAGGAGGAGGCGGTGTTTACGGACGAGACGAAATCCGGCCATGCGCAGAAAACCGCGGATGTCATTTTCGCTGACCCAGTTGGGCTCGACGAACTTGGAGCGGAGACCGAGCTTGGTGGCGAGTTCGAGAAGCGGCTGCCAGAGGTGATTGTAATTAATGATGACCAGGCGCGTTTCTTCGGAGCAGTGGGCACGAATACGTTCGAGAGCGGCGAGGATGTCGACGGTGTCGAAGATGTGGTCGAAGAGGATGTAGTCGAATTGCTCGTGAAGGCTTAAGGATTCGGGATCGCTGCGTAGGAATTGGAGATGGGGATTCTCTGCTTGGGCTGCGGCAACCATGGCATCGCTGATTTCGACTCCGACTCCGTAGCAGGGGCAAACGGAGGCGAGGAATTGGCCGTTTTCGCATCGGACTTCAAGTACGCGGGAATTGGGGGCGACGATGAATTGGAGCAGGCGCTTGATGCGGTCATAGAAATACTCGTTGGCGCGAATATATTTGGAGCGCTTTTCGGCGGTGGTTTGCTGGTGTTGGCGGCGCGCTTCGCGGACTTGACCGAGAGCGGCGGGGCCCCAATTATCGCGCTTCTTGATTTCTTCGTCGGTGGCTAGCATGCAACTTCCTGCGTGAATTCACTTGCGAGTGATAGGAATTCCGCTTTGGAGAAGAGTAACACCGAGTCGGGGGTTGGATTTGTTGGCGTGGGCGGGGGTAGCGCGATTGGTTACTGCGTTGGTTGAAGAGAGTTGCGGATAAGGTTTGGTTGGGAGTGTTGCCGGCAAAATGCAGGCGCCACCGATGAGGTACTGGTGGCGTTGAGTGCGAGCAAGGCTGGCGCTGGTGGCGGCGTCATTGCGAGCTAGGTCGGGCTAGCGGTGGGAATGGGTGGCGGAGCTGGCGGAGGCGGCTAGGCGCTGGCGGGCGTAGTTGCACCAGGGGCCGAAAGGGTCGAGACGGACGTACGCTTGCCAGTGTTCGCGAGCTTCGGAGATGGCGGAGAGTTTTTCGCAGACGAAGGCGAGATTGTAGTGGGCGTCGGGATATTGCGGATCGAGACGAACGGCTTCGCGTAGGTGAAGGCGGGCAAGTTCGAAGTCTTTGAGGTCTTCGAGCACGCTGCCAAGATTAAAATGGGCTAGGGCGTTGGCGGGCTGAGCATCGACCGCGCGTTGAAAATATTCCGCGGCTTTTCGCACATTATCGGATTCATAATGGAGCGTGCCGCAGTTGAGAAGTGCGTCGAGTCTTTGCGGGTCGAGGAGCAGAGCGCGATCGTAGGCGGCGAAGGCGTCGGGCCGGGTGCGCTCTTCCGCTTCAGAGTTCAGAGCTATGGCAAACCATTCGTCGGCGGTGCGTTCGGCCATGACGCGGACACGTTCATCGAGTTCGCGAATTTCAAAATTCAAAACGAACTGGCCGGAGAGCGGCTCGAGACGAGCCGCGCCGCGCTGCACGATGATGTCTCGGCCATCGGATAGGACACGCAATTCTGCGAGAGGCGCCTGGGTTTGGGAAAGCTTTTCGTTTAGAGCGGTGAGGGCGCGGTGCAGGCGGCTCGCGGGAACGCCATTTTCGATGAGCTGTTTAACGGTGCGCAAGCCGATGAGGTCGCGAAAGTCGTAAGAGCGGTCACCTAAATCTTTTCGCGGAGAGACCAGGCGCAGACGTTCCCAATAGTCCAGT
>DASXBH010000043.1:0-2638 GCA_036491775.1 Candidatus Acidiferrum sp. | reverse complement strand
AGTGATTCTGGATGTTTGGCGGAGGCGCGACAAGATCGTGGGATATGAACTGGTGCATCAAGCTCCGTTTTTGCGGCACTTTTCCGCGCGCCTGAAACCGGTGAAGGCCTGAAGCATGCACATCTCGATCGATGAGGAGTTGAAGAAGAAATGTCCGCGCGCTGCGTTGGGATGCGTGACGGCTCACGTACAGACGGAAGGTACACCCGCCGCTTTACTGGAAGAAATGCGTGCGCGCGAAGCGAAGATTCTTTCCTTGCCGGAGCCGCGCGCGGTACTGGAAGCGCCGGCGATTTTATCGACCCGAGCGGGATATAAGGCGCTGGGGAAAGATCCGGCGAGGTATCGCGGTTCGGCGGAAGCGCTGCTGCGCCGCATCCTGAGCGGCAAAAACTTCCCGCAAATCAATTCGGTCGTGGACATAATCAACCTGGCGTCAGTGGAAAGTCGCCTGCCAATTGGCCTCTATGATCGCGTCCATGTACAGGGCGACATCGTGTTTCGAGTTGGGCGCGCCGGCGAGACGTACAAGGGAATTGGAAAGTACGATTTGAATCTGGAAGGTCTGCCGGTATTCTGCGACGAACTTGGCCCACACGGAAGCCCTACAAGTGATTCGGAACGCACCATGGTGACGCCGGCGACCACCGAGATCGTCGCAATCATCGTTTCTTTTGGCGGCGTTGACGCTCTTCAAAGCAACTGCGAGCGAATGGCGGCACTTCTGCAGCAATACGCCTCAGGCAAAAATGTGCAATCCACGGTCATTTCCTGACGCAAATCGTTGACTCGCCCCGCCTGCCGGCACGGTCTCAGCTAACGGGAGACCGGCTCTTCGATTTGTGTGGCCGCGGCTTTGCGCGATTTCAAGTAGCCTTGGGCCGCCAGCAATTCCGCATTGAGCAAAGCCGCACCGGCTGCTCCCCGCAATAAATTGTGAGAAAGAAGGGTGAGCTTAACGTCGAACAGCGGACATTCCCGCACGCGGCCAACCACAGCAGCCATGCCATGGCCTTCGTTCACATCTTTTCGAGGCTGGGGACGATCATCCAGACCGGACACCACAACAGGATGCTTCACCGCCGTCGGAAGCGCGGCAAGTTCCGGAGCAACCTCAAAGCTGCGCAACGCTTCGGCCACTTCATCCAGCGTGGCCGTTTTCTTCAGACGCAACGACACACACTCCATGTGCCCATCAATCACCGGCACGCGATTGCAATGCGCGCTGATTCCCAGACCGGCCCCGATAAAGCGCGCGCCATCCCATTTGCCCAGAAGCTTCTGCGGCTCCGCTTCCATCTTTTCTTCTTCGCCACTGATGAACGGCACGACGTTGCCGAGAATATCGAGCGAAGGAACCCCCGGATAACCCGCACCGGACACAGCTTGCATCGTCACAACAAAAATCTTCTCCAAACCAAACGCATCGGCCAGCGGCTTTAACACCAAAACCAGACCCGCCGTCGAACAATTCGGGTTGGTGACGATGAATCCCGTATCGTATCCGCGATTTTTCTGTTGCACCGAAATTGCCGCAAGATGCGACGCATTTACTTCAGGAATGAGCAGCGGAACATCCGCATCCATGCGGTGATTCTTGGAATTGCTGACCACCGGATAGCCGGCTTTGGCGAACTGCTCTTCCGCCGTTCCCGCCACGGAGGAGTCGAGCGCCGAGAACACAAAATCGCAATCGAGCGTGGGCTCCAGATCTTTCACTACCAGATCTGCAGCTTCTTTGGGAACCGGTCCTTCCAAATGCCAGCGCGTGGCCTCAACATATTTCTTGCCCATGGAGCGCTCCGACGCAGCCACCGCGGTGAGATCGAACCAAGGATGATCCGCCAGCAGTTTGACGATGCGCTGGCCCACCATGCCCGTGGCTCCCAGAACTCCCGCACGCCATTTCTTTCCGCTATGTCGAGCGCTCACGCTACACCTCCCTTGGAATTCGCGCCAATGCGCGTGCCGCGCTGCTGCGGCTTAAATGTATTTCGTACCCAGACAGTCATGCCCGTTTCCGCGGCCAGCGGCAGAACTTGCGGGTGCAAGACTTTCGCGCCGCCAAGCGCCAAGGCGTGCGCTTCGTCGTATGTCATATCGTGAAGCAATTGTGCGTCTCCGGAAACGTGTGGATTGCCCGTATAAATACCGTCCACATCGGTCCAGATTACCAGTTCTGCCGCGTCTACCACGTGGGCCACGATCGCTCCCGAAAAGTCCGAACTGTTGCGGCCCAAAGTGGTGATGCGTCCATCCTGCGTGGCGCCGATGAAGCCAGTCACTACGGGAACGATCCCCGCATCCAGCAGCGGCAATAAAACGTCTCGGCCGCGCCACTTGGTCTGTTCCATACGCGGCTCAGCGTTCTGGAAGTGGTCGCAGGTTAACACGAAGTCTGAAGAAGCTACAGGCACCGCCAGACAATCCAGCTTCTCGAGCGCCGCTGCAAACAGCCTGGACGTGAATCGTTCGCCAAAAGACGCAATACGATCCATGGCCACCGCATCACACACCCTGTGCCCGCGTTTTTGCGTTTCGTGAAGCAGGTCGCGGCTCAAAAGTTTCAATTCATTCGCGACGCGATCTCGATCTTCCTGCGGCAAATGCAGATCGTGCAGCGTATCGAGATGCAGTT
>DASXBH010000042.1:0-5270 GCA_036491775.1 Candidatus Acidiferrum sp. | reverse complement strand
GTCGATATAGGGCCGTGGACCAGGAATCGCAGAATATTAATGACACACGAAAAGCGAGTTTTACTGTTTGCCACAAAGCTGGGCTACCAGACGCGCTCTTTCAACGCGGCCGCGAAAAGACTCGGCGTGGAACTCGCCTTTGTCACCGACCGCTGCCAGCGCCTCGACGACCCCTGGAATGACCGCGCGATCGCCGCTCATTTTGAAGCGCCCGAAGCCGCGGCGTTCGAAGTGTTGCAGACGCAACGTAATTTGCAGGTTGACGGGATTCTGGCGCTTGGCGATCGCCCCGCTCTCACCGCAGCTTACGTGGCCCGAAGTCTGGGCATCCTGCACAATCATCCAGCGAGCGTGGAAGCCTGCCGCGGCAAATTGCGAAGCCGCGAAGTTTTTCGCGAAGCTGGTATTCGCACACCGTGGTTCCGCGCCGTTGCCTTGGATCCCTTGCCCGAGCCAGCACTGCTCGAAATTTCTTACCCCTGCGTGCTGAAGCCGTTGTCCCTCTCCGCCAGTCAGGGCGTAGTCCGCGTCAACAATCACCAGGAATTCCAAGTCGGCGCAGCACGACTGAAACGCCTGCTGCAATCTGCAGAAATCCGCGCCACCCGTGAGCCGAACCTGGATCAAATGATCGTCGAGGGATACCTGCCGGGAAGGGAAGTCGCCGTCGAAGCGCTGTTGACCGAAGGGTCCGTCCGCGTGCTGGCGATATTCGACAAACCCGATCCGCTGGAAGGCCCGTACTTTGAAGAGACCATCTACATCACGCCAACCAGACTGCCCATCTTTGACCAACGAGCCATCGAGGAATCCTTGCTCGCCTCGGTTCAAGCGCTGGGCCTGAGCCACGGGCCAGTCCATGCCGAATTTCGTTTGAACGAAAATGGTGTATGGCCCTTGGAAATTGCGCCACGTCCTATCGGGGGCCTCTGCTCCAAGTCTCTGCGCTTCCAACCAACGAAAGAGAAGGAAACTATTGGCCTGGAAGAATTATTACTGCGTCACTCCTTGCGGATGTCAGGTAGCGACGCACCGCGAGAGCAACAAGCTTCGGGGGTGATGATGATTCCCGTACCCAACAGTGGAATTTTTGAAAAGCTGGAGGGCGAAGATGCCGCCCGGCAAACGCCCGGAATCACCGGCGTCGAAATCACAGCGCGCCTCCACGACTTCATCGCTGCATGGCCGGAAGGTTCCAGCTATCTAGGCTTCCTGTTCGCGCGTGGCGAAACTCCTCAACAGGCCGAAGAAGCTTTACGTTCAGCCCATTCCAAACTCAAATTCTCCCTCACGTCACGCCTTCCTGTAGAGCATCCCGTCTCCCACAAGATGTCCCCAGCCGACGTCTAATCCCAAAACAAAAAGCGCCTCAATCTCTGAGACGCTTCGCAAGCTACCGAAAACCTAAACCCGCAACAATCGATCAGCCCTTGGCTTTTGGCGCAACGTAACCTTCCGGCAGCTTCGCCCCTTCGCCAAAAAAGAATTGTTCCATCTGCTCTTCCATAATTTTCTGAGAATTCGGGTCCAGCGGGTTCAGCCGGTACTCATTCATGACCATCTTGGAATGCTCAAGCCACAATTTCCACGCATCTTTCGAAACATTTTCGTAGACCCTCTTGCCCAACTCCCCTTTCCACGGCACGCGATCCAGTCCGGGCAGGTCTTTCCCAAATTTCACGCAATGCACTGTGCGCTCCCCCGGTTGTGCGGGTTGGCTGGGTGTGGGTGTCGGCCCACAATCTTCATTAGCCATGCTGGCCTCCTAGGCAAATCACATTCTCCGCTACGGGTAAGGATGTTGCAAGCGGACCCGGGGACCGCGCTGCAGTCGTAGAACGCGCAATGCTAACTTGCTTCGACCACATCTCAAGCTTGTGCTAGGCTACGGGTCGCCCTGTAGACTCCTTATTTGTTGCACTCTTCTAGGCTTATCCGGCATCAAAGATTTCCAGTCGCTTCCACGGAAGGCTGACCTAATCGTGATTACCACTCTCTTTTGGGATATTGGCGGGGTCATCCTTACCAACGGCTGGGACCATGAGTCCCGCCTCGAAGCGGCCAAAGCATTTGGCTTGGATTGGGACGAATTTCGTGAGCGCCACGACTTGACCTTTCCCGCGTTCGACGCCGGCCAGATCAGTCTTGATCAGTATCTTGACCGCACGGTTTTCTACCGCCCGCGAGATTTTTCTCGCGAGGAGTTTACGGCTTTCATGTTCGCGCAATCCAAAGAGTATCCGGATACGCGCGCGGTGCTCTCTTCAATCGCGCGTACCGGCAAATACCTGATTGGAGCCATCAACAACGAGCCGCGGGAGCTGAATCAATACCGTATCGAAGCATTTCACTTGCGCGACGACTTCCAACTTTTCTTCAGCTCCTGCTATCTGCACGCTCGCAAGCCGGAAGAACCGATTTATCGCGTCGCGCTGGAAGTGACGCAACGCGCCCCGGAGACGTGCGTGTTCATCGATGATCGCGCGCTGAATCTGGAAAACCCTCGCCGCTTGGGCATGAACGTGGTTCACCACCAAAGCGCATCGCAGCTTGCGGCCGAGCTGAAAGCTTTAGGGATTGCGGTATAGTCGTTCCGTGTGGATTTGTTCTTAGTATCTACTTACCTGGAGGTAAGTGATGGCCGAGGAAACCAAACGCTCAGGTTCCGTATACGGCGGTGTGGCCGAGCCGTGCGCCGTTGTCATCTTCGGAGCTTCGGGAGATCTCGCCAAACGCAAAGTGATTCCGGCGTTGTACGACCTTGCTCAGCACAATTCACTGGGCGAACGCTACGCCATCATCGGCTTTGCGCGCACTCACATGAGCGATGAGACTTTCCGGGCCACGTTGAGCGAGGCCGCAAAGACAATCTCCGAGGTTGGCCCTATTGATCCCACGAAGTGGGAGCAGTTTGCCGCCAATCTTTATTACGTCACCGGGGAATACAACGATCAAGATGCCTATGCGGCCCTGGCTAAGCGTTTGGGAGAGTTGGACCAAGAGAAGAAGCTTGGCGGGAATCGCCTTCTGTACTTGTCCACGCCGCCGGAAGTTTATCCCGACATCGTGGAGCAGGTTGGTCGAGCCGGCCTGAATCATCCTGCAGGCCCTACCGCCTGGACGCGCATCATCATCGAGAAGCCCTTCGGCCGCGATTTGGCATCCGCCAAGGAATTGAACAAGATTGTATTGAATGTGTTCGAAGAGAAGCAGGTCTACCGCATCGATCACTATCTTGGCAAGGACACGGTACAAAATCTGCTCGTGCTTCGTTTCAGCAATGGCATTTTCGAACCGCTCTGGAATCGCAACTACGTAGATCATGTGCAGATTACCGCCGCGGAAACGTTGGGAGTCGAGCGTCGCGGCGGATTCTATGAGACAGCTGGAGCGCTGCGCGACATGATTCAGAGCCACGTCTTACAACTCACGTCTTTAGTGTCCGTCGAGCCACCGGCATCCTTTGACGCCACCGCTGTCCGCAACGAAAAGTTGAAAGTGCTCCAATCCATCAGACCATTTAATCTGGAGATGGTGGCGCAAGATGTGGTCCGCGGGCAGTATGCCCCCGGAACGATCGATGGCAAGGCGGTATCGGGTTATCGCGATGAACCAAACGTCAACCCCAATTCGCGCACCGAGACCTTCGTAGCCATGAAGCTGTTGATCGACAACTGGCGCTGGGCCGGCGTGCCTTTCTATCTGCGCACCGGCAAGCGTCTGGCGAAACGCACCACGGAAATCATGATTCAGTTTCGCTGTGCGCCGCACATCGTGTTCCGCGAGCGCGACGTGAAGCCCAACCGGCTGGTCCTTAATATACAGCCCGACGAGGGCATTTCCGTTTCCTTCGGCGCCAAGAAGCCCGGCACGGAAATGAACATTGGCAACGTGACCATGGATTTCAGTTATCAGCAGAGCTTTGGCAACGGCACGCGCAGCGCTTATGCCACTTTGCTGAATGACTGTCTACGCGGAGATGCCACGCTGTTTGACAGGGGTGACTCGGTAGAAGCAGCATGGTCGCTAGTCGATCCCGTCCTTGATGTTTGGAGCGCCGCCAAAACGCAAGGTGTCCCCCTTTACCCCACAGGCACCTGGGGTCCGAAAGAATCCGACCAGTTGTTGGAACGCGACGGCCGTCAGTGGTATAACCCTTAAATCGGTTCAATAGAAGCGATTTGTGCAAGGGGGTAGGGTGATCCTGGCCGGCGATGTGGGCGGTACAAAGTGTAACCTCGCGTTATTTGCCGAGAAGGATGGCAAGCTCGAGTTCGTTTATCGTCACCGTTTTGCCAGCAAGGAATTTGCCCAGTTCGAGCTGATCGTCAAGGAATTCTCCCGCCAAGCCGCTCCTTATCTTCAAGACCAAAAAGTCACGGCGGCCGGTTTCGGCGTTGCAGGGCCCGTCGTCAACAACCGTATCCATGCCACGAATCTTCCCTGGGTTGTCGACGCGGAAACCTTAACGAGAGAACTTGCCGTGGAACCCATCGTGTTGATGAACGACCTGGGCGCGACTGGACACAGCCTGGAACATTTGCCACCAGGAGATTTCTGCGTGTTGAATCAAGGCACTCCGGTGAAGGGCGGCACGCGTGCTCTCCTGGCCGCCGGCACAGGATTGGGCGAAGGGATTTTGTTTTGGGAAGGCACGCGCTATAAGGTCGTTCCTTCCGAAGGTGGTCACACCGATTTCGCGCCGCGCACTGATCAGCAAATTGAATTGCTGCGTTTCATGCGCCGTCGCTACCCACAAGTCAGTTGGGAATTGATTCTTTCTGGCCGCGGCTTTCGTACGCTACACGAATTCATTGCGCCCAGCGTCAAGCATCCGATCTTTGAAGATCCGGATGCCGATCCGGCGCCGTACATAACCAAGAGCGCGTTGGACAAGTCTTGCCCGATTTGCGTGGAAGCTCTTGATCTGTGGACCACGATTTACGGCGGGGAAGCTGGCAATCTTGCGTTGAAGGTGCTGGCTCTTGGCGGTGTCTACGTGGCCGGCGGCATCGCCGTAAAGATTTTGTCAAAGATGCAAGATGGCGCGTTCTTTGCTTCCTTCAAAGACAAATGGCATTTCACCGCGATGCTGGAAGATGTTCCCGTCTCCATCGTGCTAAACGAAGCGGCGCCGCTTATTGGAGCCGCCTACGAAGCGCTAGCCGCCCGCAAATTGGGGAGTTGAAGTTAGCGGCCTTCCTGCTTCATCCGCTCTCGGCCTTTTCTGCCTGCCACCTGAGCCAAACCTTGATAGACTAGTGCCTCGC
>DASXBH010000041.1:0-10175 GCA_036491775.1 Candidatus Acidiferrum sp. | reverse complement strand
CAGAATGAACGAAACGAAAAATGGGCCACCAGCACCGCCAGAATGATCAGCGCAATGCTAGAGCGGATTCCGCTGCATTCCTGTGCGACTTCGATACTCATTCGCGGTAACCGAAAAATGAACCCTTCCCGCAACACTGGCACGCCACTCAAGTCGAACAGCCATCCCGCCACTTCTGCTGATCCTGCCTGTAGCCAGTAAATCAGCCGGCTCAGTACAGACTCAGGCAGTGGCACCCGAAGAGCAGAAACGCCAGCGCAAACCAGGTACGCTTTGCAACCGCAGCCCCCAGAATCGCCACATAGCCCGCAACGGCGAAGCACAGGAAGGCCAGGATCTGTAGCGCCAATTGCGTGCTGGAACCTAGCGAACTTCTGTAGGACGCGAAGATTTTTAGAACTATGCCGGGGATCAGAAATGCTAGGGCCGCAGCAAAATCGAACTGTTCGGCGCGCTGGAAGGCTGACCGGCTCAGATACAAAAGCCAGGCGGAAATGAACGGGACCAGGAGAATGTGAGATAGGTCGTCGCTTTGTGTCGCCAGCGCGAACAGTGCGCGCAATGGCGCCAGAAACAACAACACACTAACCACCAACCACACAGCCCCAATGAGCCAGCGCATACCTCGATTATCCGTGATAACTCCGCGGATTGGGCAGGTTCACCTTGCTTCCGGCACGTAAGTGTCAGCCGCGCTCGCGTCCCCGCTACGGACAGTCTGGCCAGCGGCAGACACGCTTCGGCGTGGCTACCGGGTCGTGACGGCCACCGTCCGCGCGATTGGCGTACTCAGGATATGCCCTTAGATTGTTGTTGTTTATTTGACCTGCGCAGTGGAATTCCCTCCAATTATGCGGAGAATCTAAGTGTTTCTAAGTGAAAACACTTACTCCTTGCATTGCGAGGGTAGACTCTCGTTAAAGCTTTTAAATGTAATAGTTTGCGTCAATTCTGGGCAATTGGATTTTGAGCTTGCGAGGCAGGGACCTGGCCTGAAATCGGAAATCGGTTCCGCCTACGCGCACCGTGCCTTTGACGATTTTTGACCGCCCTTGGAATGATTTTACAACAAACGGGCATTCGTTTTCTCAACGCTCCCGGGAAATCGCGCAAAGAAAGTGCCAGCGCTTGCTCATTTAAAATAAGATCAATAAAAACAGCTACTTACGAATCCAGTTGGCATCCCAGAAGACCTCTAATCGCGACTGGTAATGGCACCGCAATTGCCAATCAAATAGTGGGTTTCGTTGGGACTCTAGTGGCGGTAGCTTGCAGACCCACACTGTAGGCCTTTTGCCTGAGATTCCCCAAGGAGATACGTTGAGCGCGTCTTCCGAACAGCAAGAGCGGTCTGAGTCCCCGGTCCTCCCTT
Source organism: Candidatus Acidiferrum sp. (assembly GCA_036491775.1). GTDB lineage: Bacteria > Acidobacteriota > Terriglobia > Acidiferrales > UBA7541 > Acidiferrum. The sequence goes on along the minus strand of DASXBH010000041.1, from coordinate 8,803 downwards.
GGTTCGCGCTGCAGGTCTGGTCCCGGCGTGAGTCTTTGATCGCAACTCATCTTCTCGGCCAGGGTTATGAATGCTTCTTGCCCATCAGCAAGAGCGTTCGTCGCTGGTCGGACCGCATGAAGGAAGTGGAGCAGCCTCTCTTCCCGGGATACTTGTTCTGCCGTTTTGATCTCCACAACCGCGGGCCGTTGCTTATGACCCCCGGAGTGCGCCAGATCGTCGGTATCGGTCGTTCCCCTGTCCCGGTGGAGGAAGCAGAAGTGGAAGCAATTCGACAGGCTCTGGCTTCTGGACTGCCCAGCCAGCCATGGCCGTACCTGCAACTTGGTCAGCGCGTCCGTGTCAGTTACGGCAGCTTGAACAATCTGGAAGGAATTTTGATCAATTTCAAGGGCAGCAATCGCGTGGTGCTGTCTGTAACGCTCTTGCAGCGCTCGGTGGCCATGGAAATCGATTTGTCCTGGGTGACTCCGGTAAACGAGCCGAAGTCGGCGCCAGTCAAAGGTCTTCGGGAGCGGTCAGCAACTGTTCCAGTCTTAGGGTAAGCGGTAAGCAACGTATCGGGCGGTATTGGTCAGGAAAGAGACGAAACTTATGGGTCTATTTCGAACGGCAGTAGCACGTGACGATAAGCAGGCGGATGTGACAGTCCGTGTTCCGGATAACAATGCGGATGAAGTTTCGATTCGCATGATTCTTTCCGAAGAAGCCTTCATGTCCATGTTGTACCTGGAGCGCAGGCGGGCCGAGCGCGCCCAGAAGCGCTATGTTTTACTCCTGGTGGATGTCAAAGACGCAATCTCTGACAAACAGAAAATTCGCACCGTGCAGAAAATCACCCGCACCATTTGTTCGGTAACCCGCGAAACCGACATTATCGGCTGGTACGTGCACGACCACATCCTCGGCGTGATTGCCACGGAAATTGGCAAAGCCAGCTCCGCGGAAGTGCGCACCAAAATGTCTCAGAAAATTCGCGCGGCATTCCTGGAATCGCTGGGCCCCACCAAGGCTTCACAGATTTCTGTGTCGTTCCACTTTTTCCCGGAAGAGCGCGAAGACGGGGATTTCAACGATTCCGCTAACAACGCGCTGTATCCCGAGATCACCCGCAAGAAGTCCTCACGCAAACTGGCTCTCGGCTTCAAACGAGCGATGGACATCATGGGCAGCGCCTTCGCGCTAGTTGTGTTGCTTCCCGTGCTGGCCATCATCGCGCTGGCGATTAAGGCTACTTCCGAGGGGCCGGTTCTATTTACTCAGGAGCGCCTCGGCCAATTCGGCAAGAAATTCCGCGTGTTGAAGTTCCGCTCAATGCGAAAAGATTGCGATAGCACTATTCACCAGCAGTATGTCAGCGCTTTTATTGCCGGCCAAGTGTCGACCAATGGAAATGGGAACACCACCTTCAAAATTCAGAAGGATCCGCGCATCACGCCGGTGGGCAGCATTTTGCGCAAGACCAGCTTGGATGAGCTTCCGCAGTTCTGGAACGTGCTGGTGGGCGAAATGTCCCTCGTCGGCCCCCGCCCTCCACTCGAATATGAGTTCAAGGCTTACGACATTTGGCATCGCCGCCGCGTTCTGGAAATCAAGCCGGGCATCACTGGCTTGTGGCAGGTTGAGGGTCGCAGCCGCACGCAGTTTGACGATATGGTCCGCCTGGATCTCAAGTACGCGCGTGGTTGGTCTCTCTGGTTGGATCTGAAAATTCTTCTACGTACTCCCGCCGCCGTAGTTTCGGGAGACGGAGCACATTGAAACGCCGGGCGAGTTTACGGTCAGCGTAACGCCCGACAACTTCTGTTCTGCATTATTCCTCAGTTTCCTGGCCGGAAATTTCGAACGAATCCACGCCCTGAGGAAATCACCTGCTCGCACGCCTTAACTGCGGGTTGGCCCGCCTGAGAAAGCAATCACTAGGAGGCTTAATGGTTCGGATCGGTGTCATCGGTTATGGATACTGGGGGCCAAATATCGTCCGCAATTTCCATACGCATGAAACGTCAGAAGTCGTTCTCGTTGCTGACAAGAATCCCAAGACGCAGCAACGTCTGCACAAAGCTCATCCTGGTATTGCGTTCACCACCGACCCTCTGGAAGTTCTGAAATCGACCGAAATCGACCTGGTTGCCGTCGTCACCCCGGTATGGACCCACTTCGAACTTGCAAAACTAGCGCTCGAAAATGGCAAGCATGTCTTCGTCGAGAAGCCGTTTACCTGCAGCGTGACGCAGGCCGAGGAATTGATCGAACTCGCCGACCGCAAGAATCTTCAAATCATGGTCGACCACACCTTCTTGTTTACCGGCGCCATGAAGAAAATCCGTCAGTTGATGGATCAGGGCGAGCTCGGCGATCTCTACTATTACGATTCGCTTCGCGTGAACCTCGGACTCTTCCAGCACGACGTCAATGTGATTTGGGACTTGGCACCCCACGATCTTTCCATCATGGACTACGTTATTCGCGATAAGCCTGAAGCGGTGGTCGCTACCGGTGAAAAGCATTTGAACGGTGTCGAGGATATTGCGTTCATCACCGTGTATTTCCCGAAGCGCGTCATCGCGCACATCAACGTGAATTGGCTCTCGCCGGTAAAAGTTCGCACCACGCTGATTGGTGGCGAAAAGAAAATGCTGGTCTGGAACGACTTGGAAGCCGACGAAAAAATCAGGATATATGACAAAGGTGTGAGCATGTCCACCAATCCCAGCAATCTGCATCAATTGCTGGTCAGTTATCGTTCCGGTGATATGTGGGCGCCGCAAATCGAACAGGTTGAAGCGCTGCGCGCGGAAACCGCCTATTTCCTGAAGTGCATCGATGAAAACACCAAGCCGTTCAACGATGGCATTGCTGGTCTTCGTGTGGTCCGCATCCTCGAAGCTGCGGATCGCTCGGTGCGCAATCGCGGTGAGGTGGTCACGCTGTGAGTGATTTCCACTCCATTGCTCCCAGCGTGAAGCTTGGGAAAGACGTCAAGCTATCGCAATTCATCAATCTTTACGGATGCGAAATTGGGGACGAGACCAAAATCGGCGCTTTCGTCGAAATTCAGAAAAATTCTCGTGTCGGCAATCGCTGCAAAATTTCCAGCCACAGCTTCATCTGTGAAGGCGTCGACATCGAAGACAACGTGTTCATCGGGCACAGTGTTACGTTCATTAACGACACCTATCCACGTGCCACGGCCGCAGCGGGCGGTCTGCAAACCGAAGCAGATTGGAAAGTCGAGAAGACTCGCGTCTGTAAAGGCGCTTCGGTCGGCTCAGGTTCCACCATTCTTGCCAACGTGACCATTGGTGAAAATGCGATTGTGGGTGCGGGCAGTGTGGTCACCAAAGATGTTCCTGCAAACGCTATTGTTGCCGGTAATCCAGCCAAATTTAAGCGCTTCATAAACGAGGAGAAAAAGTAACACCATGGCCAATCCAACGAAGATTGCGTTTCTTGATCTGGTGACTCCGCATCAGGAGCTCGAGTCCGAATTGCTGGCAGTCGTCAAGAAGGCATTCAGCAACGCCGGCTTCATCGGCGGACCGATGGTCGAGGAATTTGAACGTGAATTCGCCGCGTTTTGCGATGCTAAATACTGCATCGGCGTGAATAGCGGCACGGACGCATTGCGCTTTGCGTTTATGGCCGCAGGCGTGAAGGCTGGCGACATCATCATCACCGTTCCGCACACGTTCATCGCCACTACCGAGGCAATTTCACAAGCGGGCGCGCAGATCGCCTTTGTAGACATCGATGAGCAGACTTACACCATGGATCCCGCGAAGCTTCGCGAATATCTCGAAACCAAGTGCGACTTCGACAAGGCAACCGGTAACCTGATCGAGCGTTCTTCGAAGCATCGGGTGGTTGGCGTTGTTCCGGTTCATCTCTATGGCCAGACTGCCGACATGGATCCCATCCTGGAGCTTGCCGAAAAATATAATCTTTTTGTCGTCGAAGATGCATGCCAGGCGCACGGCGCGGAATACTTCTCCAAGAAAACAAATTCCTGGCGGCGTGCCGGAACCATGGGTAAAGCCGCTGCCTTCAGCTTCTATCCTGGAAAAAATTTGGGCGCATGCGGAGAAGGTGGCGCGATTACCACCAACGACGAATCCATGGCCAAGCACATGAAGATGATTCGCGACCATGGCCAGGCGAAAAAGTATTATCACGACATTGAAGGCTACAACGGCCGTCTCGATTCCATCCAGGCGGGCTGGCTCTCGGTGAAACTACGCCATCTGACAAAGTGGAATGAATCGCGCCGCGCGCTCGCGCATCGGTATCACGAACTATTGTCGGAAGCGAAAGCCGCGGTAGTGATCCCTGTGGAAGCCGAGTGGACCAAGGGGGTCTACCATCTATACGTTGTGCGCGTACAAGACCGCGAAGCTCTGCAAGCTCATTTAGCGGAAGCCGGGATCGGTTCCGGTATTCACTACCCAATTCCTCTTCACCTGCAAAAAGCCTACGAAAATCTGAATTACAAAAAGGGTGATTTTCCTGTCACCGAACGCGTAGCGGCAGAAATCGTGTCGCTGCCGATGTTCCCGCAGCTTAAACAGGATCAACTCCACGAAGTGGCGAAGTGCGTAAAAGACTTTGCCGCCACGCGCGTATCGTAGCGCTTTACTTCCAACCCTAACCCCGACAATCTCGGCCCGACAGCGCAAGTACCCCTCATGCTTGGACTGGATCGCTTTCTCACACTCTATTTGTGTTCTCCCTTAGCCCAGCTGATGGGTTGGAGCAATCGCGCGTGTGTGCCGATCCTGATGTACCACAGCATTTCCAGCAATCTGTTCGGGCTGTCGCATCCTTACTCGCAGATCAACACCACTCCGGAAATGTTTTCGACGCAAATGCGTTGGCTGCGGAATGCGGGTTATCAATCCATTGGCCTCGCGGACATGGTTGACGGGCTTTCCAATGCCGAGAACATGGGCAAGCGCGTGGTCATTACCTTTGACGATGGATACCGCGATATCTTCACGGATGGATTGCCGATTCTGAAGCAGTGCGGCTTTACCGCGACAATCTTCCTGGCTACCGACCGTATTCACGAATTGCCCATGCGCTTTGAGGGCGTGGATTACCTGACGTGGCAAGACGTGCGCGAATTGCACAAAGAAGGAATGAACTTCGGTTCGCACACCGTCACCCATCCTGACTTGCGTTCCATGGAACCCGAGCAACTCGATTACGAACTTGGATATTCCAAGGAAGTCATCGAACAGAAACTAGGCATCGCCATCAACTCTTTTTCGTACCCGTTTCCGTTTCCCGAAGAAGATCGCGACTTTACGCGTTTTCTTGGCGACACTTTAGAAAATCACGGCTTCGAGAATGGCGTCTGCAACATCATTGGCCGGGCGACGCGCGACAGTAATCCGTATTTTCTGCCGCGGCTTGGCGTAAATTCCTGGGACACCGCGGATCTGCTTAAAGCCAAGTTGCTGGGCGGCTACGACTGGATGCATATCCCGCAATGGTTCAACAAACTGGTCAATCACAACGTGACCATGATGCAAGGTAGTGGCAAACAAGCATGATTCTGAGGGAATACCGCAGATGAGTTCGCATTTAGCTACGCCAAATATTTCGGAGCGCAGCGCGCGCATTCGGCAGCGATGCGCCGACGCGTCGCAGCAGCTTCTGAAATATTGCCGGGAAAATAATTGGGCGGGCGACGATCCCTACGACGCGCTAAGCAGCGAATTATTCAAGCAGTTTCCGGCGCTCGACTCGAAACTCCCCCGGCTGGTGATGACCCAGGCATTGAAGCGCAGTCCGGTCAATCTTCGCCGGCTATTGCGCATTCGTCCCACGCAAAATCCCAAGGCGTTGGCGTTGTTCATGTCGTCGTTCCTGATGATGTCCGACGCGGAGCTGCCCGATCGCGCGGAACTTATCGATTACATGATCGGCCGGCTGATCGAATTGCGCTCTCCCAACACGCCGTATTGGTGCTGGGGCTACAGTTTCCACTGGCAGGGCCGCAACATGCTGGTTCCCATGTATTCGCCGAATCTGGTTTGCACCTACTTCGTCGCGACGTCATTGCTCGACGTTTACGAACAGACCGGCAGCGCGCGTTGCCTCGAAATGGCCGCCAGTGCAGCGGAATATATCCTGAACGAGCTGTATTGGACCGACGGCTCGGTCATCAGCTTCAGTTATCCATTGCCGCAGACACGCAGCTTGGTCTGGAACGCCAACTTGGTCGCCGCTGCCTTGTTTTGCCGCGTCCACAAGCACACCGGCGACAAGAAGTTCCTCGACCCTGCCTTCAAGGCCGCACGTTACGCTGCGGAACAACAGCGTGCTGATGGCTCCTGGGTCTATGGCGCGCTTCCCACACAGCAGTGGATCGATAACTTTCACACTGGCTACGATCTTGGTGCGCTGCATGCCATTGCTCGTTACACCGGCACTACGGAATTCGACGATCGCATCAAGCGGGGTTTGGAATTTTACAAGGCTCACTTCTTCCGTGAAGATGGCGCGCCTCGTTATTTCCACAACCGGACCTATCCCATTGATGCGCACTGCTCCGCGCAAGCAATTATTTCTATGGTCGAGTTTAAGGATTTGCATCCCGATAATTTGTCTCTTGCAGAGTCGGTCTTTGAATACACCATGGACCATATGTGGGATGAGCGCGGCTTCTTCTACTACCGCGTCCTGCGAAGCCTGACCATCAAGACGTCGTACATGCGCTGGACCCAGGTGTGGATGTTCCTCGCCATAGTCACGCTATTGCGCAGCTACGACACCCTCAGCGATTCATCGAGTCTTCAACATCCCGCGATTGTAGGGGCTTAGTTGAGTATGTTGTCCAAATACATTCTGATCACTCCGGCGCGCGATGAAGCACAGTTCATTGAACTGACGCTGAAGTCTGTCGCGGCGCAAACCCTTTTGCCGGTGAGGTGGGTAATCGTCAGCGATGGTTCCACGGATGGCACCGACGAAATCGTAAAGCGCTATGCTGCCGAGCACGCTTGGATCGAGTTGGTTCGTATGCCGGAACGTCGCGAGCGCCATTTTGCCGGCAAAGCCTACGCCTTTAACGCTGGATACGCCAAGGTCAGAGATCTAGATTACCAAGTGATTGGCAATCTCGATGGCGATTTGTCGTTCGATGAAGAATATTTCGCGTTCCTGCTCGCAAGGCTCTCAGAAAATCCCAAACTTGGCGTGGTTGGGACGCCGTTCAAGGAGAATTCCAACGAGCCTTACTACGATTTCAGCATCGTAGGACTCGATCACGTTTCCGGCGCGTGTCAGATGTTTCGCCGTGAATGCTTCGAAGAAATTGGTGGCTACGTTCCCATGAAACTTGGTGGTGTCGATCACGTCGCACTCACCACCGCGCGCATGAAGGGTTGGCAGACCCGCACGTTCACCGAAAAATCTTGCTTTCATCACCGCAAAATGGGCTCCGCGCAAACCGGCGGCGCCTTGAAATCCAAATTCAAGTTGGGCGTGAAGGATTACGTTTTCGGCGGACACCCGCTGTGGGAAATGTTTCGCACCGCATACCAAATGACCAAGAAGCCGCTGATTCTGGGCGGACTCGCGCTGGGCTGGGGCTATACCTACGCCGCAATCCGAGGCGAAGAGCGCCCAGTCTCTCCGGAAATGGTGGCCTTCCGCCGTCAGGAGCAGATGCAGCGCCTGAAAAAATTCTTTACGCGCAATCGTTCGTCAGGCGATCTGCAGCAATCTCACGGTACCGCGGCGGATGCCGCCGCACAGAAACCGGTCGATAGCCGGGCTCGCTAACATGTCTGTGCCGACCGCCACGCTCCCCATGCAAATTGCTGCCTCGGCCACAAAAGGGCTTCTGATTGTGAATGCCGACGACTGGGGCCGCGATACCGCGAATACCGATCGCACATTGGAATGTGTGCAACGAGGCGCAGTTTCTGCGGTTAGTGCCATGGTCTTTATGGAAGACACCGAGCGCGCTGCCGCGATCGCCCGTGAGCAGGGAATTGACGCTGGACTGCACCTCAACCTGACGTCGCCTTTCACCGGGAAAAATTGCCCTGCGAAGCTGCAAGACCAACAGCAGCGCCTGGCGCGTTATCTCCGGGGACTGAAATTCGCTCCCATCGTGTATCATCCGGGACTTAGCAGCGCCTTCAAATCTGTTGTTACGGCACAACTGGAAGAATTTCAACGCATTTTCGGTGCTGCTCCAGCGCGTATTGACGGGCATCACCACATGCACCTCGCATCCAACGTTCTGTTTCAGGATTTGCTCCCAGAAGGCACGCTGGTCCGTCGTAACTTCACTTTCAAGCCGGGCGAAAAGAGCCTTGCCAACCGCGCCTATCGCAAATTTGTCGACAGTCGCCTAGCTCGAAGCCATCGCATGGTCGAATTCTTCTACTCCCTTCCACCGATGGATGTACCAGGCCGCCTCGAAAATATTTGCTTTGTGGCACGTAATCATTTTGTTGAATTAGAGACACACCCCGTAAATCCCGCAGAGCACGCCTTTCTGGCTGGCGGAGAAATATTCAAAATGCTTGGTGGCGCGCAGATTGCTCCCTTCACTTCGTTGCCAGCAGAGTCACACGCGTAAAATGCCGATTTTGCAACAAAACGCGCCTATCGCCGCCGGGCTGAAACATCTCAGCGTTTGCATTTGTACTTACAAGCGCCCCGATCTGTTGCACCGCTTGCTCGATAAGTTGCGCGACCAGGAAACCGGCGGCCTATTTACCTACTCCATCGTGGTTGTCGATAATGACGCTGCGGAATCCGCAAAAACTACCGTGCAGGGTTT
>DASXBH010000040.1:0-3826 GCA_036491775.1 Candidatus Acidiferrum sp. | reverse complement strand
ACCACTTACGATGAACTCTAGAATCCAAGTCATGAAGTTCGGCGGCACCTCCGTCGGCGATGCCTCCTGCATTGCGCGCGCCGCGGAAATTATCGTCAAGGGCCACAAAACCACGCCCTGCATCGCCGTCGTCTCCGCCATGAGCGGTGTCACCAACAAGCTCATCGAAGCCGCCAGGCACGCCCAGTCCGGCAACGCCAAAGACGCCGCCGCAATTCTCGACGCACTCCGCGCGCAACACGAAACCGCTCTCACTCAACTGCTCACCTCCGACACCGAACGCAGCCGCGTCCGCCAATGCATGGAACAAGTCTTCGCCGAAGGACGCCGCCTCTGCGATGGCACCGCGCTTCTCCGCGAACTTACCCCGCGCACCCTCGACGCAATCTCCAGCCTCGGTGAACGCCTCTCCGCCCCACTCGTTTCCGCCACCGTCGCGCAACTTGGCCTCCCTAGCGAAGCCATCGAAGCTACGGAACTGATCGTCACCGACCATTTCCACGGCGGCGCCGACCCGCAAATGGATCACACCCGCACCAAATCCCAAGCGCGACTCGCCCCGATTCTGAAAAAAGGTATCGTCCCCGTAGTCACCGGCTTCATTGGCGCCACCATGGAAGGTCAACTCACCACCCTGGGCCGCGGTGGCTCCGATTATTCCGCCACCATTCTGGGAGCAGCCATGGATGCCGGCGAAGTGATCATCTGGACCGACGTCGAAGGAGTCCTCACCGCCGATCCGCGTCTGGTTGCCGAAGCTCGCACCATTCCCGTCATCTCCTATCGCGAAGCCGGCGAACTCGCCTACTTTGGCGCAAAGGTCTTGCATCCCAAAACGCTGATGCCCGTTGTCCACGCCGGCATTCCCGTCTGGATTCGCAACAGCTTCGCGCCGGAGAAACTCGGCACCAAGATCACTCTCGAAGGACGCAGCATCGGCGGAGGGGTCAAAGCCCTCACCGCGATTCGTGATGTCACCTTAATCAGCGTTGGCGGCCCCGCCATCGTGGGCTTGCCCGATGTGGTCGGCCGCACCTTCTCCACCACCGCGGAAGTGCGCGCCCAGGTTCTTCTGATTTCGCAGTCCTCTTCGCAGAACGATATTTGTTTCGCCGTCTCCAGCGCCGATGCCCAGCGCACCGTAGACGCCCTGAAAAAGGAATTTGCCCACGACCTCGCCCATCAGAAAGTCGAGCACATCACTGTCGATCCCAACATCGCCATCGTCGCCGTCGTTGGCGAAAACATGCGCGGCACCCCCGGCATCGCCGGGAAAACCTTCAACGCTCTTGGCCGCGCCGGCGTCAACCTCATCGCTATCGCTCAGGGCTCCTCGGAAAGCAACATTTCCTTTGTCATCGAAGAAAGCGCCGTGAAAGCCGCGCTGCTCACCACCCACAAAGAATTCAATCTCGACGCCCCGCAAAACGGCGACAACGGATGAAATTCCTGATCGACACCGACGTAGCCTCCGACGACGCCGTCGCCCTGATCATGGCGCTGCGCTCTCCGGCCGTTCAGGCTGTCGCCATCACCACTGTCGCGGGAAATGTCGGTGTAACTCAGGCTTCCCGCAACGCGCTGTACACTGCGGAACTTTGCGGCTCAAATGTTCCGGTCTTCACCGGCGCGGCGAAACCGCGGACCCGCCCGCACGTCAGCGCCGACTGGTTCCACGGACGCGACGGCCTGGGCGATCACGGCTACGCGGCGCCGCATCGTGCGCCGGAAAAGCTGAATGCTGCCGACGCGATCATCGATACCATCGATTCACATCCAGGACTGGTGATCGTCACGCTCGGACCACTTACCAATATCGCGCTGGCTTTGCAGAAAAAGCCCAGCATCGCGGCAAATGTGAGCCGCTGCGTGGTGATGGGCGGCGCGCCGTGTTGTGAAGGCAACGTCACTCCAGCGGCTGAGTACAACATCTGGTGCGACCCAGAAGCAGCGCGGATCGTGATGCGCAGTGGATTGCCCGTTGAGTTGGTCGGCTGGCATTTGTGCCGCGGCGAAGCGGTCCTGAATCCCGTGGATATTCAGCACGTTTTAAGTTTTGCCACTCCCGTCGCGAACTTCGCGATCGAATGCAACAGCCACGCCCAACAAGCCTACTTCACGCAAACCGGCGAACACGGCATTTCCCTCCCTGATCCGGTCGCAATGGCCGTCGCCCTCGATCCAACCATCGTCACTTCGCAATCCGCCCATTTCGTCGATGTCGAAATCGATAGCGAATTGACCCGTGGAATGACCGTAGTCGATCGCTTGAACGTGGCCCACGACGTGCGAAACCGCGATGTCTGGGCCCACCAACTCGCCAAGGGAAATAAAGCAAAGATTTTCTGGACCATCGACAACGCCCGCTGGAAGCAGGCTCTCTATGCCGCGTTGCGATGATCTGCTCGCGAAACAGCGGGATGGTGCACCACGAAACGATGATGCAGTCCGCAGCAACTCAGGATTATCCTGAGTTGCTGGTCAAATGCGAGGGACCCGAGGGTAACTGCCATGAAATTCGCATTACGAACTTTTGCAAGCCTGCTGGTTATTGCTTTTCTCCCCGTCTTCAACGCCAGCGCCGCTGATTCCGCTCCGCTTCGCGTCGCCATTGCCGGCCTGGTGCATGGCCACGTAAATGGATTCTTCGCGAACTCGCTGCATCGGCCGGACATAAAAATTGTGGGAATCAGCGAAGCGGATCGCAGCCTGTTTGATCGTTACGCCAAGAAATATGAATTGGATTCCAGTCTGTATCACGCTGATCTGGAAGAAATGCTGCGAACCACGAAACCGCAAGCGGTGCTGGTTTATTCCGACACGTTCGATCATCGCAAAATCGTCGAAACCTGCGCGAAGCAACATATCGCCGTGATGATGGAAAAACCTCTGGCGGTGAGCTTCCTGGATGCCCAAGCGATCGAACGCGCGGCGCATGAAGGAAACATTGTTGTGCTGGTGAACTATGAAACCTCGTGGTATCGCAGCAATCACGCGGCCTTTGACATGACGCATCATGGCGAAATTGGAGACATCCGCAAAGTGGTGGTGCACGACGGACATCAAGGACCCAAGGAAATTAATGTCGAGCCGGAATTTCTGGCCTGGCTCTCCGATCCGAAATTGAATGGGGGCGGAGCCCTCTTTGATTTCGGATGCTACGGAGCGGATTTGATGACCTGGCTCATGGACGGCGAAAAGCCGCTCACGGTGACCGCCGTAACACAGCAGATCAAGCCCGAAATATATCCAAAGGTGGATGACGAAGCGACAATTGTCCTGACGTATCCGAAGGCGCAGGCGATTGTGCAGGCTTCCTGGAATTGGCCCTTCGACCGCAAGGATATGGAGGTCTACGGCAGCACTGGCTACGTCATCACCGTAAAGCGAGATGATGTGCGCGTGCGCCGCGCCGGTCAAAAAGAAGATCAAACTATCGCAGCGCCAAAAGTGCCGCCTCCCTACGATGACTCGCTAACCTATTTGCGCGCTGTCGTGGTGGATGGAGCAAAACCGGATGGACTATCTTCCCTGGAAACAAACGTAATCGTCACCGAAATTCTGGACGCGGCGCGCGAATCGGCAAAAACCGGAAAAACCATGCGCATTACGCCATGACCGGGATCGTCCAGTTGAGATTGACTAATTGCCTTTGAGAACGTAACCAGCATCAAACGGAAGTTTACCGTCGATGCGCAACACTTTGACGGAACTGTTGATGGCGTAAACATCGACCAGGCCAATCGCGCCGGGAGTAGCATCAACCGTGCGCAACAGGTCTTCGTCGTTTTCGACAATCTTAATCACCGGGCGCGATTCGTTGAGT
>DASXBH010000039.1:0-3152 GCA_036491775.1 Candidatus Acidiferrum sp. | reverse complement strand
CACCTGGAAAAAAGTATCAGACTAAACCGAACATTGCGGCGACTCTGCGGCGAAGTCTATCTCCGCCCCAGATCACTAGATCAACTCCAACTCGAAAAACTCAACGATAGGTGCAACACACGATGAGCGAACCCGCCACAGACACCAAACTCCATTCCGTATCGTTCGAAAATTCCGCTGCGTTCGAACAAGCCCTCCTCCAGAGCGAGCAGCGCCGCATTCTCGCCGTCATCGTCTTCGTCACCATCTTCGTCACCGCCATGACCCTTCGCATCGTTATCTATGGCTCCAAGATGAGCCCGTGGGGCATCCTTGTTTCGCTGGCCCTCGTCGGCTACGAAGTTGCTCTTTTAGGTCTGGTCCAGCGCGCTGTGAAGCGCACCCACACTCTTCCTCGCCACATCTGGTTAACCAGCATCTTGCTCGAAACCGCATTCCCCGCGTTCGGCATCGCCCTTTTTTCCAGTCCTCGCATCGAGTTTGCCTATCGTCCTCTGGCCACTCCCTGGGTCCTGGCCTTCTTCCCGTTTCTAATCCTCTCCACTCTGCGTTTAAATCCATGGATTTCCCGTGCCGCAGGCATCGTCGCCAGTTCCTGTTATCTTGCCGCGGCCTTCTACCTTGGCTGGCGCCCCAGCCTCCACGACCCGATGACTCACACCACCGCGCAAACCGCCGTAGGTTTCTACGCCATCATTTTATTGGCCAGCGGCATTGTCGCCGGCGCCGTCAGCAGCGAAATTCGCAAACATGTTCAAGCCGCTTTGCGCGAAGTCGAAACGCGTAACCGCCTCGCGCGCGTCGAACACGATCTAGGCATCGCTCGCGCCATTCAGCAGTCGCTGCTTCCTCACATCCGCCCCACCATGAATGGATTCGAGATTGCCGGTTGGAATCGCCCCGCCGACGAAACCGGTGGCGATTATTTCGACTGGAAACTCATGCCAGACGGTCGCCTCGCCGTCATGCTCGCCGACGTCACTGGGCACGGCATCGGCCCCGCCATGTTAGCTTCCGAATGTCGCGCCTATGCCCGAGCCAGCTTCAGCAATCACGAAAATCTTCCCGGCACGTTCCAGCGAATCAACAAATCCCTGGAAAACGATCTCGCTCCCAATCGCTTTGCTACCTTCGTGGCCGTCGTCTGCAAAGAAAATAACGGCGAAGTCGAGTTGCTCTCCGCCGGACACGGCCCTCTCTTCATCTATTCTTCCGAAACCAAAACTCTTCGTGAACTTTCCGCGCAAGCCGTGCCCTTCGGCATCCTTCCGACCATGGTGTTCGAAGACACCGTCATTTTGCATCTTTCTCCCGGCGACATCGTCTTACTTATCACCGATGGATTCTTCGAATGGGAAAACGCTGCAGGCGAAGAATTCGGCGTCAATAGGCTCGGCGACGCGGTTCGCGAATCCTCGCATCTTCCTCCCGAGGAAATCATCGCCGAACTTTACAATCGCGTCCTGGCTTTCGCCAAAGGTACCAGGCAGAACGACGATCTCACCGCCGTCATCATCAAACGCGTTTCGCCCAACGCCCCCAGCTCCACGGATGACAAGCAATCGTCTGTCTTGGTGAGTTGATGCCACCTCGCTAAAACGCCTCGCCCACTCCCATGCTCCATGTGAAGTTGTCCTTCCCCCACGCAAAATCCGTCCGCAAATTCACGTGATATTTCTTGCTTAGCAGATACCGAATCCCCGTCCCGCCTGCCGGCAGAAATTGGTTTGTTCGAAACTTCGCTGCTCCCGGCGCCACTCCGCCCAGTCCGCCAAACGCCACCACCCCGAATCGCCACGGCAGCACCAGCCGGTATTCCGCCTGCGTCGCAAACATGTATTTATCCAGGTACCGCCCCGCCGTATACCCGCGCAACTCGTTATTCGTCCCGTAAATGCAGTTCCCGTAAAAAGGCGGCGTTCCTCCAGTCCCACACAAAACCAAATTGTAGGCAATCACCTGCTTGTCATTCAGGCTGAAATATTTGTTGAACGTGAATTTATACGACTGGAAGGAATACTTGCTGCCCAGGCCCTGCGCAAAGAAATCTCCCTTGAAATCAATCCAGCTTCCTGTCACCGGATAAAATCGGTTCGGCCGCGAGTCCCGCAGTATTTCAAATCCCAGCGCCCTCAGATTTGTCTGCAATCCAATGTCCGGTGGTATCGGCGGAGTGTTCCCGCTGCTAGGTCGCAGCGTCACCAGCGAGTTGCCGGTCGTGAACCGCCCTCCCACATAAACATCCCAGCCAATGTTGCGCAGAAAACTCACAAAGAACAATTCGCCCGTCTGTGTCAGTGGTAGCTTGAGCCCCTGGTTCTCATTCACGAACCCTACGCCGTAGAGGTTGTAGTTGATATTCCCGCGCGCATACGCCGATTTGATTTCGTACTTCGCCTGTTTCAGGTATAGGTCTTCTCCAAACGCATACAGTCGCGTTCCGTTATTTGTAATGTCCGCTGCCGCTCCCACCACCGACGGCGGAGACGTTTTGTCCTTTATCTGAAACGGGAAAATGTACGCGACCACCGGTATCACTCCGCTGCCGATCGCCGGGCTCACCTCCGGTAGCGGCGCAATCACAAATGCGCCCTTCAATCTTTTTTTCTTCTCAGGTTTTTGTTCGCCGCTCTTCTCGTCTGTCGTTCTTGACTTCGCGGAGGAAGATTCCGGCTTGCTCCCGGCTGAATCTCTGGGGGGTGAAGGTTTCGTTTCGGGGGCTTGTGGCTGCGAAGCAGGCGCATCTTGCGCCCGAGCCAATCCAACGCTGCCGGGACACAAAGTCGCAACAAAACTAAAGCATATAAAGGAGAGGGCCCCGAGCCGGCCACATCGTCCTCTACCTTGCCTGCTCAAATGCCTCTGCATGCTTGCCCATTGGTAAAAACCGTTCGCGATCCTTTCCGCACGCCGCCACCCGCCGCGGCCTCGGCATTTTCAATGCGCGGGTCTAGTTCACGCCTGCGGTCCCCGGCCAATCCAGCACGTCCACCAATTTCCACGCATTCTGGTTCAGCTCGATATTGATGTGCCCTTGTTTGTCCAACGCCAACTGCGCTTCGGGATAGAGCACCCCCGTGCTCTTGCTCTTGTCCGTCTCATTCAGATCAAACTCGCCTGCCGTCAGGTTGTAGCTTGTCGATAGCGAGTCC
>DASXBH010000038.1:0-4680 GCA_036491775.1 Candidatus Acidiferrum sp. | reverse complement strand
CGCATCTTGCTGGCGGTTGGGAACCTCGCCCTGTTCTGGAAGCCGGTGGTGCACCTTTTCGGCGGACGCTACCGCTTGTTCGATGTCGGCGGAGCCATCGGACTCGCGGGCATGGCATTGATGGTCGTCGTCTTCACATTGCAGAACACCATTCGCCTCTATCGCGAGGAAAGGATCCCGCAATGAACATCACCGCTCCTTTCTGCGAGAACGATCTTCCATCCTCCGCGCTGCTGCGCTGGTTCAAATTTAATGTGGTGGGCGCAATGGGCATCGCCGTGCAGTTTGCCGCCTTGTTCCTGCTCAAAGGCGTCCTGCACTTCAACTACCTGGTCGCAACCGCCATCGCGGTCGAAGTCGCCGTACTGCACAACTTCGTCTGGCACGAACGGTTCACCTGGGCCGACCGAACAATGTCAGACCGAACAAAGTCAGACCGAACGAAGTCGGACCCAAAAACGCTGGATCAGATGGTGCCCGGTCTCCCGCAATGGCAGTGGCGCCGCTCCCTGTCGAGGCTTCTGCGCTTCCATCTCAGCAATGGATTCGTCTCCATCGTGGGCAACCTGACACTCATGAAAGTGATGCTTGGACGAGGCCATATGAACTATCTACTCGCTAACGCGATTGCTATCGCATGGTGTTCGCTCGCGAATTTCCTGGTGAGTGAGACGTGGGTGTTCGAGCAAGAACACTGACCAAAAGCACGACCATAGAGGAATTACTCTGTGAGATCCCGTGTCCGCTGTGGTTGCGATGGGTAACGATTGCGCTCCAGCGTCTGATTCTCTCGCCTCCCGATAGCAGACCTTTGCATTTTCCGATAAGCGGTTGTCTTGGTATACAGTGTCTGTCTGCTGTTCTGGAGATCTGGATGCCACGCTCAATTTTCCCTCGTAAGCACGTTGCCTTGGTTTTCGCCACCATTTGGATTGCTGTAACCGCAAGCGGGTATGCCCAGAATTCACGGGGGCCGCAGCCAACACCATTGCCTCCGCCGATTGCTACCCCGGTTGACACGCCCTATCCCGGCACGGTTTCGCTGCTCGTCGATGCCACCGGCGTCAACGATCGCGTGTTCAATGTGCATAAGACGATCCCCATAAAAGGTCGTAACCTTACGCTGCTCTACCCTGAGTGGCTTCCCGGCACACACTCCCCCTCCAACCCGGTCGTCGAACTTGCCGGCCTGCTCGTAACCGCTAACGGCAAACGCATTTCCTGGTTGCGTGACCCGGTAAACATGTACGCCTTCCATATCGAAACTCCTCAGGGTGCGACCTCGCTCGATATCGACTTCCAGTTCTTGGCCCCTCTCGATCCCAAGCGGGGCCGTATCTCCGCCAAGTTCGCCGACGTAACCTGGAACAGCGTGCTCCTTTATCCGGCAGGATACTTCTCGCGGGACATCAAATTCGAAGCTGCGATTCGTTTGCCGGATGGATGGAAATTCGCCTGCGCCCTGGATGTGAAATCGCAGAACGGGAATCTGGTTCAGTTCAAAGAAACAACGCTCAATACGCTGATCGATTCACCACTCTATGCGGGCGCTCACTTCAAGCGCTTAGATCTTTCTACCGCGCCGGACAATCCGGTATACCTCGATGTTTTCGCCGACAAGCCCGCTGACCTCGAAATCACTCCGGAGGAATTGCAATATCACAAGAACCTTGTGATCGAAGCTCAAAAGCTTTTCAACTCGCATCACTACGATCACTATGATTTCCTCTTTTCCGTAAGCGACATTGTGAGTGGAAAGGGCTTGGAGCACCATCAATCGAGCGAGGACGGTTTGCGCGCCAACTACTTTACTGACTGGAGTGCGGGAGTTTCCGGTCGGGCTCTTCTGCCCCACGAGTACACCCATTCGTGGAATGGCAAGTTCCGCCGGCCGGCTGATTTGTGGACGCCCAACTTTAACGTGCCCATGCGAAACGACCTCCTATGGGTTTATGAAGGCTTGACCGATTATTACGGCAATGTGCTCACCGCCCGTTCCGGGATGCGAACTCCTGAGCAGGCCCGCGATGTCTTCGCCCAAATCGCTGCCAGCTTCGAAATCAGTCCGGGACGCACCTGGCGCTCTTTGGAAGACACCACCTTGCAGCCCATTATTACTTCTCACGGCAGCGTTCCGGAGGCTTGGCCGAGCTGGCAGCGGTCCTACGACTACTACCCGGAGTCAGACCTCATCTGGCTCGATGCTGACACCAAGATCCGCGAACTGAGCGACGGAAAGAAGTCGCTGGATGACTTCGCCAAGCTTTTTTTCGGGATCGACAACGGGAGCTACATCACCGTTCCCTTCACGCTTGACGACCTCGTGAAAGCGCTGAACAGCGTGCAGTTGTTTGATTGGGCTGGATTCTTCCAGGCGCGCGTCCGCGAGGTCAGCC
Organism: Candidatus Acidiferrum sp.; assembly: GCA_036491775.1. Classification (GTDB taxonomy): domain Bacteria; phylum Acidobacteriota; class Terriglobia; order Acidiferrales; family UBA7541; genus Acidiferrum. The sequence continues at coordinate 2,284 of DASXBH010000038.1, read as the reverse complement.
CCGGCGTTCCCGAGGAAGGATTTACGCGCGGGGGTTATCGACTCGTCTATAACGATACCGAACCGGAGTGGATGAAGAAGGCAGAGAGTTTTCGGGGAGCGAGCTTCGCTACCTCGCTGGGCCTCTCCATGAAGTCGGAGTCCGGTCCTGGCGCTTCCGCGGGCAGCCTCGATAACGTTTTTTGGGACAGCGTGGCCTTCAAAGCCGGCATTACGCCCGACATGCAACTGCAAGCCGTGAACGATCAGAAGTACACTGCCGCAACCCTGCGCGAAGCTATCCTCACCGCCGAGAAAAGTAAGGAGCCGGTCAAGCTTTTGCTTAAGCGAGGCGACGAATTTGTCACCGTCTCTCTCGACTACCACGGGGGAATGCGCTACCCCCACCTGGAACAAGTCGAAACGACGCCGGATCGGCTGGATGCGATACTCGCGCCCGGAAAATAGTAACCCGCCGAAGGCCTGGGGCGTGGTCCCAGCGGCGAAAGAACGTGTGCGGGTCAGGCTCCTTCACCCGATCTTCAGCACAGCCTTCCCGTAATTTTTCCCATCCTGCAGAAGCTTGTAAGCCTCCACCGCGCGCTCTAGCGGGAACACATGCCCAACCTGCGGGCTCAGCTTGCCCTGATCCAGCCACCCGGAAAGCTGCTGCCATGCCGGCTCCATGATCTCGCGCTTCTGCGCTAAATAAGTCAGCCACAGTCCCTGCACGCCCGCCGACTTGGCGTACATCGCACGCAAGTCGATTTGCGGTTGTTTCCCAGTCGCGGTCCCGTACTGGATGACGCGTCCGAAGTCCCGTACGCAACGCAGGCTTTTCGCGGTGTGTTCTCCTCCCAGCATTTCGAAGACGGCGTCGACGCCTTCGCCGTGGGTCAGGTTCTTCACTGTCTCTTCATAGTCTCGCTGCTTGTAGTTGATGCCGTGCTGTAGGCCAAGTTCTTTCACGCGCGCCAGTTTTCCGTCCGACGACGACGTCCCGTACATGTCAATACCGAGCAGGCGGCCAATTTGCACCGCCGCCGTGCCTACGCCTCCTGCCACTGCATGGATCAGCACGCGCGGCGGAGCGCTCCGCTGGACCGCCGTGGGCTGTCCCCATACAGCTCCAGGCGTCATTCCCGCCTGCCAATATCCCAGGTATGCCGTGAAGTAGTTCACCGGAAACGAGGCCGCCTGTTCGTCCGTCCAGCGATCGGGAACCGGCCACACCATGTTGGAGTAGGTGACGGTCTTTTCGGCGAAGGCGCCCCATTGCGCGTACCCCATCACGCGCCTCCCGCTGCTCTCTTCGACTCCGGCGAACTCGCGTCCCACAACCAGCGGCGGCGTGGGTGTTCCCGGATATCCGCCCCTGGTCGTCATGATGTCGGCAAAGTTCAGCCCTCCGGTATGAACGCGAACCACGGTTTGACCCGCTTTTGCCGTAGGTTCCGCAACCTCTTGCACCGAGAGCGCGTCTGGTCCTGTCAGCTTGGTGAGCACAAGAGCTTTCATGGGGAGAGTCTAGCAGGGAGCCGACATGGTCGGCCTTGGGTCTTGGGTGTTTGGCCTTAGGTGCTAGACATTGTCCTATGCAGTTGCCGGTTTGCCTAACACCTAAGACCGATGACTCAGGATCTTGTGTACTACATCACGACAAACAACGCGATTCGCATGCCGGGATGGAGCAGATCGTACAAGAAATAGTCGCCGTCGACATAGTCGATGTAGCAATCGTCAGTGTAAGCCCAGTCTTCCGGCCAGGGATCGACGAGCACAAAGGTATAGCCGCCATACTCAAAGCGCGGTTGACCCTCCACTACGACAGGGCGCTGCGCACGGAATGTATGGCTTCGGCCAAACTGTGCGCGAAACCGATCATCGGGGATGCGGCCGCTTCTGCCGGCAGGCCGGCCATGCCCTTGCTGCTGGCCAGCTTCCTGCCTACCGGATTCCTGGCGACCCGATTCTTGCCTGCCCGCTTCTGGCCGGCTCGGTTCTTGATTCGTGGGTCGTGCTTCTTCCCGGGACGGCTTTTCCCCTTGTCTCTTTTCTTGCGGATGTTCTTGCTGCTCCGGTCTTGCCGGCCTGGCCTCGTCCTGCCGAGGAGGCTTCATTTCATCCTGCCTGGACTCGGGCCTGGCTTCCCGACTCGGCTCTGCTTGCTGCCTGGGTTCTTCCTGTCGGGGCTTGTTTTCCTGAGGTTTTTCATCCTGTGCGTAAAGCACTGCAGAACTCGCGATCAAAGTCGCGAGGATTCCAAGATTCACAAATCTGAATGCTCGCATCACATCCTCCTATCA
>DASXBH010000037.1:0-9526 GCA_036491775.1 Candidatus Acidiferrum sp. | reverse complement strand
AAAGGCGGGCACGTGGCTGAGCTATGGTAGCGAGCGAATGGGCCAGGGTCGCGAGAATGCTCGCATTTTCCTGAAGGAAAATAAGGACATTCGCGAAAAACTGGAAACCAGCCTCCGCAAGAAAATGGAAATTCCTGGTTTGGGTCAGAACGCTGTTCCAGCGAACACCAATGGAAACGCGAACGGAAACGTTGCACCGGAAAAGCCGCCAATGAAAGTCGCGGCGGCGGCTGGTGCGGAAGCGGCGAAATCTCGCCCCACGCGTTAGACCGCGATAAATCAAGCGAAACGCAAGATACTCAGGCGAGGCGTGCCAGTGCACACCTCGCCTTTTTTTGTGCGTTTCAAAATGCGACAGGCCACACGTCGTCCCTCGATAACCATCTCTCGTCGTAGACCAACTGGCCAGTGCTGAGGAAAAGGGCTGCACTTCCGTTCAGCGTTCAAACTAAAGCACATAACTCGTACTGGGCCAACTTCGCTATTGTCAATGTAGCTCGCGCATCGGTAGACTACGTCTCACAACTGCAAACTCCATCAGGTTTGCGGCCGAGACGAGAATCTTTTGTCGGTGTAAGTGGTTTGTAATGAGTTGTCGCAGGCTCTGGTACCTCGAATGCTATAAAGCCGGCAAGGTCGAACCGGTTTATCGATTTACTAAAGGCAGCGACACAGTCTAAGTTGAGTTTCAAAAATTCGCAGTGGGCCCAAAGGACGAATGATCAAGAACCTAGCTAGAATTATTCTCACCGGCTGTGTGGCTGCGAACCTGGCGATGCCACTGCCTGCCGCGGAAGCTTCCGCGAAACCGGCCGCCGCTGCTTCTTCCAAAAAAACTTCCCATTTGCACCGAGCGATTGCGCGCTATCGCGGTGTGCCGACCTATGCCGATTCCACCAGCACCGACGATCCGCAATTCGACGATCCGATAGTTCGAAAAGCTGCCGTGGATGGCTTGGGCCGCTATAACGGTTCGGTCGTCGCCGTGGATCCGAACACCGGGCGCATTCTGGCGGTGGTGAATCAGAAGCTTGCTTTCGGCGACGGTTACATTCCTTGCTCGACGATCAAGCCCACGATTGCGATTGCTGCTCTGGAAGAAAACGTCATCACCCGCGACACCATGCTGAAAGTCGGCCGTCGCAAATACATGAATTTGACGGAAGCTCTGGCGCATTCCAACAACACCTTTTTCGAAGAGCTTGGCCGCCGCATGGGTTTTGAGACCGTTTCAAAGTATGGCCGCCTCTTGGGCCTTGGCGAACTAGCCGGCTACAACCTGCCCGATGAACATCCGGGTTCGTTCCCCACGCAAGCTCCGGCGTTTGGCGGTGTCGCCAGAATGTCCAGCTTCGGTGAAGGCATCCAGATGACGCCGCTTCAACTCGCGGCGCTTGCCGGCGCTTTTGCTAATGGTGGCACCCTTTATTACTTGCAGTATCCTCACTCGGCGGAAGAAGTGAGCGCGTTCCAGCCACGCGTAAAGCGTGATTTGAACATTGCTGACGTTCTACCTCAGGTACGCGAAGGCATGCTGGCTGCCGTGCTCTACGGCACTGGCCGCCTGAGCTACGACGCGGGCGGCGACGAAACGCCATTTGGGAAGACCGGCACTTGCGATGACCACACCAATCCGTCGCGCATCGGCTGGTTTGTGACTTATGCTTACGCCAACGAGGCGCATCCCAAGATTGCGCTGGCGGTTCTGCTTCGTGGAAACACGCGGCGCGTGAAGGGTCCAACCGCGGCACAGGTTGCCGGCAACATTTACCGCCGGTTGCGTGAACAGAATTACTTTGGCGATCCAGCCAAGATGACCGTCGTGGCGCCCATCGCGTCTGGCAACTAACAACTTAGATTCGCAAACACTGCAATGCAATCAGCGCCAATAAGCGTCGTCTTATTGGGGTGCCATTTCGCCCGCTAGCTAATCACAAGTCTTTAGATGTATTCCGGATCAACGGATCACGGCAGGAAAGGCTGGTTTCACGAATTGAGGCTATCCCACTATCGTTTGATCTGGTGGTACGGGCGCGCCTTCACGTGCACGCAGGGGGTCGGCTCAATGCCAGATTGTACAGCCTCCAGGCATTCATCGCAGAGCTGCAAAGAAATCTGATCTTCGTTCTTGCCGTGAAATGTGCGGTGACAGGTGTGGCAGGTCGAATAGTCGGGATGCTCGAATTGCTTGTGGGTATGAACTTCGGGATGAACGGTGAGCGTCATAAGAACTCCATTGGGATGAATGAGCACGCGCCATTCCAGCTATACGTTGATTGTTGAATTGAAAATAAACGGCTTAGCGGGAAGTGATACGGATCCATTGGGTGGTATGCCGCAAGCCTCGTCGCCAAATCCCACTAAATTCAAATGATCCACGCCCGTCTCAGTCCGTGTTGTTGGCGTATTTTTGTATTAAATGCCCAGCCAGGCGTCCACCTTCGTATTCGGGGATGACCACTTCATCGGCGCCAGAGGTGCGCATTGCCTCCGCATAGCGCTCCTGGCCAGCGCGCGTAATGACCTTCAGCTTAGGATTCAGCGCTTTCGCGGTCACCGTGATGTACAAATTGTCCGCGTCATTATCAATCACCACGCACAGGCCGCGCGCTCGCGCGATGCCCGCTTCCTGTAGCACGCTATGCCTCTTGGCATCGCCTTGAATCACCAGAGCGCCTTCCTGCAACAGTTGGCGATAGAGTCCTTCGTTGGTCTCAACCAGCACGTAAGGAATGTGCGCGGCATTCAACTGCTCGATCACGGTGCGTCCCACCTGACCGTATCCACAAATGATGAAGTGATCGCGTACCCGTTCCAGATTCATTTCGTTCAGCATGGATTTCCAGACCTCCCGGCCCTGATGGCCGATGAACGTCAGCAAAATTCGTTCCGCGAACCAGATTTCAAACGCAAAAATGCCCGTCGCGACGAATATCGAAAAGTATTTCGTAATCGAGCGAACCTGGTGATATTCGATGGCGTGAGAATGGCCCACCCAGAACAGCGCGTCCGCGAAGCTAAGTCCTTCCAGGCGCATGTAGGTGAACACGCAACCCAAAACGAAAATCAAGAAAAGCAAAAACGGTGTTACCAGTCGGCGCACAATGATCAACACGGCGCGATCAAACAGCAGAAAACGCGAACGGGGCTTCCGTTGAAACGGAGCGGCAGGGAAGAGTTGATTAACCATGGCTGGGTGCTATAAGGCTGACAAATAATAGCGCACTTTTATATAAAATAAACGGAATACTGCTTTGCGGACGATTTGTCTGTTTCCGGGCGGGTTCTCCGATGTTTCTGTGCGGGATTCGAAGTGGATGGTCAGTAGATAATCGGCATCTTGCTGAAGTCTGCTGTGGCTTCTTCCATAAACCGCAGGATCAACAAGGTGCGATCGTCATGGGGCGGCCGGCCCACGCCGGCATGCTCATCGGTAGCTTTCACGATGCGTTGCGCAATGGTGTAGCCGGGATCGCTCGCCTTTACGGTAGAAAGCAGCGCCTTCAGCCGATCCACGCCAAATTCTTCATCGTCGCGATTGGTCGACTCGTGAATCCCGTCAGAAGCGAAGACCACCACATCCCCTGCTTCCAGATTGATGGTCAGTTCGTCGTATTCCACGTCGGGGAGCAATCCGAGGGGAACGCCGCGCACTTCAATTTCACTGACTTCACCGTTCCGGACCAGCAGCGGCAGGGTGCCACCCGCATTGCTGATCGTCAATTCACGAAGCGCCGCATCGTAGACCGCAAAATGCATGGCGATAAAACGCGCATCCAGTCGAGCCGCGAGCAGGCGGCTGTTCAGCACGCGCAAGATTTCTGATGGTGCTCCCTGCTGATCGTTCGCCACTTCGCGCAACACGCCAATCGCCAGCGAACCGTAAAGCGCCGCCGCGGTCCCTTTGCCGGAAACGTCACCATTCGCCAGCGCCAGTCGCCCGATGCCATAGGGAAGCAGGTCGTAGAAATCGCCGCCCAGTTCTCGCGCCGGAATATAGGCCGTGGCCAAATCCAGTCCGGGCACTTCGCGCGCGCCTGTGGGCAGAAGCTGGCGCTGAATTTCACGCGCCGTCTCCAGATCCTCCTGCATGCGAGACTGCGTTTGCCGCGATTCTTCATACAACCGGGAATTTTCCAGAGCGACGGCGATGTACGAACCGAGGATATTCAGCAAACGTTCGTGCTCGGGTGTGAAGGCCTTAAGTTCGGTGCTTTCCAGGTCCAGCACGCCAATCAAGCGGTCGTGCAGCAAAAGTGGCACAACCAACTCGGAACGGACACGCATCTCGGTGCCGCAAGCCAAATAGCGCGAATCCAGCCGCACATCATCGACCCGAATGATGCGGCGTTCCGCTGCAGCGGCGCCGGTAATGCCCTGGTTGAAGGGAATGCGCGCATGCGGGGGAACCTTATCCTCGTAGCGCATGGAGAAGACGCTCTCCAACTCCTGAGCCTCTTCATTCCAGAGCATCACTGTAAAGGCGTGGTAATTCACCAGTTTTTTGACGCGCTCCGCTATGCGACGAAGCAATTCCTCGCGGTCGAGGATGGAAGTCAGTTCGTGGCTGACGTCGTAGAGCAGCGCCAGCGTCTCGGCCTGCTGCGGCTTCGGTACCAAAACGCTGCCGATTCCGGGGTCCATCTCCCCTAAAACAGAGAAGGGGGTCACTTTGGAAGCCTGATCCATGGGTGGAATTCTAACTGCTAACGGTTAGATGTGGTTATGCAAAGTTGGTTTCATCGACACGCAAATAATTACATGTCGAATGTTACGGATAGAAGCCAATTTGGAGGGGGAAGACGACTTATTCAGGCGCACCGACGACATTTTCTCAGCAAAATACAAAGACTCAGCAAAGCAGTGGCGAGAAGAACGCCTGTTGCGGGTTCGGGCGTGCTCACCGGAGCAGGTTGCGCAGGCGGAATAATTGGAGCAGAAGGAACGGAAGGCGTGCCAGTGGAACCCTTCGGGGTTGCGCAGCAGTTGATAGGCGCGTACGTAGGGATAAATCCCATAAAACCTGGCGTTGGAGAGGGCGAAGGTGCGAGTGGGGGAGCCATCCTACTCGCTGTGAGAAGCGCGAGCGCTAGAGGACCATCGCGAAAAGATGGATCGCCCCCCAAGGGCTCAATGACCATCTCTGGGAGTATGGGCACGAAGGGTGAGTTCAGCAGCGATTCAGCAGGTTCAGAGGGATGCGTTGGCGTTTCGGGCGAATCGGAAATTCTATTGCCGCAGCGCACGCGCGCCCAATGTACGCCGTCGCTTAGAAGCGCTTCGCCGGCGTGCAATGTCACCTGGTGCGAAGTCCAGTAAATGCGATCGCCTAGCCGGTAGGAAACATACGCGCGACGGTCACGCGGCAGCCGCACCACCTGCGAGGAACTGATGTTGAACGTAGCGTAATGCTTGGCTACCGGCGGATCATTTTGCAGCGCCACGCGCAGTTCGTTGCCGCTATGCACTCCTCCGGGAATAACGGAATAGGGAAGCACCGCAGTCGTGTAGCGGCCACCTTCAGGTAGCCACGAGGTGGAGGCTGTTGAAAGATCAGACGCAAAAATTGAATTAAGGCTCGACTGCGGATCGGTCCCAGATGTTTTCATTTCTGCAGGCGTCACCGAACGAACTCCTGCCGCGTTCTGATGTGACAGCAAGAGAAAAATGATGAGTGGCAATATCGCCAGACCGAAGGCAAACGCAGATACCCATTTCACCGCGGGAGAGGTGAGACGCCGAATTTTCTGATTTCCCATTTTGGAAGAGGCCCGTCGCAAAGCTAGCTAGCCCGTAACGTGCAATAGGGGTTCCAAAATGCTCAAGGACTCCTGCCGTGCGGTGCTGTGGGAACGAGTTGGTAGCGCCAGCTAAGTCGCTGCGAATCAAAAGTTTGTTGTTGAGTTCGGAAGGCTGAACGAGGCAAACCGAAGCTTGCAACATCACCCGTCGCTCTTCAGCACGTTTGTTTGTTCAATTGCTTGCGAGAAGACTCAGGAAAGCGCGATTTTCCGCACGAGCGGTAATGGAACTACTATAACGTTGAGGATGTTGCGATTGCTGATCGAGCTTGCCCTATTTCACTTCCCAAGTGTCGCCGGCGCGCAGCAACTTGCTCAAGTCGCCCGGTCCCTTTTTGGCGATGACGGCTTGGATCTGCTCGTGCATCACGTCTTCATACCGGGGCAAATCATCCCAGGCGCGGAAAACTCCCAGCGGTGTGGGGAAGCCTGGGCGATGCTCCATGTGCGACAAGAGGAACGCATACGACGGGCGTGGATGATGCGCGTCGTGAACGATCAAATCGGACTCGCTGATGCCGTTGCCCAGCGCCACAACTTCGATGTCACCATCCGGCTTGCGGCGGATACCCTTATCTTTGTTCTTGCCAAAAATCAGCGGCTTGCCATGTTCCAGCTGAATGACATGTTCGCTGCGCGCTTCTTTTTCCGTCAAGTTGAACCACGCACCATCATTGAAGATGTTGCAGTTCTGCAGAATCTCAACGAACGCCGAGCCCTTGTGCGCAGCGGCAGCCTTCAGCGTTTCTTTCAGATGGCCTTGGAAGACGTCCACCGAACGCGCAACGAAGGTAGCTTCCGCTCCAATCGCCAGCGAAACGGGATTGAACGGCCGGTCGGGCGAGCCAAACGGCGTAGACTTCGTGACCTTCTGGAATTCTGACGTCGGCGAATACTGGCCCTTGGTCAGGCCATAAATCTTGTTGTTGAAGAGCAGCACCTTGATGCCCACGTTGCGGCGCAGCATGTGAATGGTGTGATTCCCGCCGATGGCGAGGGCGTCGCCGTCTCCGGTCGCCACCCAAACTTCCAGTTCCGGATGATTGACCTTGATCCCGGTTGCGACCGCAGGCGCGCGTCCATGAATCGTATGGAACCCGTAGGTGTTCATGTAATACGGAAAGCGGCTGGAGCAGCCGATACCGGAAACCACCACGAAATTTTCACGCTTGATTCCCAACTCCGGGAAAACCGCTTGCACGGCCGCAAGAATGGCGTAGTCGCCGCAACCCGGGCACCAGCGCACTTCCTGGTCAGTCTGAAAATCTTTTTTCGTCAACGGAGGAAGAGCGGCAGTGGTCATAACAATCTCCTAAAGTCCTAGCATTTCCTCGATTTTCAATTCCAATTCGTTTTGTTTAAAGGGACGGCCCTGAATTTTGTTCAGGCCGATGGCGTCCACCAGGAATTTCGCGCGGAGAATCCAGGAAAGCTGGCCCATATTGAGTTCCGGAACCAGCACCTTTTTGTAGCGCCTCAGAACGTCGCCAACATTGTTTGGCAGCGGATTTAAATGACGCAAGTGCAGATGGCCGATCTTGCGGCCCTTTTCACGCTGCGATTTCACCGCTTGGGTAATGGCCCCGAAGGTGGAACCCCACGAAACGATCAGCAGATCGCCGTCCGCATCGCCCGCCGGCAACACGTTTGGAATGTCTTGCGCTACTGCGGCGACTTTCGCGGCACGGATGCGCACCATGTTTTCGTGATTCAGCGGTTCGTAATTGATGTTGCCGGTCACGTCCTGCTTTTCGAGCCCGCCGATGCGATGCTCCAAGCCAGGAGTGCCGGGTATTGCCCAGGGACGCGCCAGCGTTTCCGGATCGCGCTTGTAAGGCATAAACCCTTCAGGGTCGGTCGCATATTTCACGGGTATCGATGGCAATTCGTCGAGCGTGGGAATGCGCCATGGTTCCGCGCCGTTGGCCAAATAGCCGTCCGACAGCACGATGACCGGCACCATGTATTTCAAGGCGATGCGCGCCGCTTCCACGGCAATCCAGAAGCAATCGCCGGGCGTCGCTGGCGCAAGCACCGGAATCGGCGCCTCGGAATTTCGTCCAAAGAGCGCTTGCAACAAATCCGCTTGTTCGGTCTTGGTCGGCAATCCGGTAGATGGTCCGCCGCGCTGCACGTCCACAATCACCAGCGGCAGTTCGGTCATGATGGCCAAACCCATCGCTTCGGTCTTCAACGCCATGCCCGGCCCCGAAGTGGTTGTCATCGCCAATGCGCCGGAATAGGAAGCGCCAATCGCCGAGGTGATCGCCGCAATTTCGTCTTCAGCTTGAAAGGTCATCACGCCGAAATCTTTGTATTGCGACAATTCGTGCAGAATGTCGGACGCCGGAGTAATCGGGTAGCTGCCCAGGAACAATTTCAGCCCGGCTTTCTGCGCTGCGACGACCAGGCCCATAGCCAGCGCCTGATTGCCGCTCAAGTTGCGGTAGACCCCGGGTGACAACTGCGCAGGAGGAATCTCGTAGCTAACCTGAAACGCTTCGGTGGCTTCACAGTAGGAATAGCCCGCCTTCAGCGCCAATTTGTTGGCTTCGGCAAGCAGCGGTTTGCTCTTGAATTTCGAGTCGATCCAGCGAACCGTGGGGTCCATGGAGCGGTTGTAAAGCCAGTAGCACATGCCCAGTGCAAAAAAGTTTTTGCAGCGATCCATGGCCTTGGCATCCAGGCCCAGGTGCTGCAGGGACGAGCGCGTCAAACGCTGCAACTCAACCGGAAAAACGCGAAACTTGTCGAGCGAGTGATCTTCCAGAGGATTAACGGTTAGCCGCGCTTTGCGCAGATCGGTCTCTTTGAAGCTGTCCGAGTTGACGATCAGAATTCCGTTGGCCTTCAAATCGGCCATGTTTACTTTCAAGGCCGCCGGGTTCATGGCAATCAACACGTCTACGGCATCACCCGGCGTGTGAATCTCGCCCGAAGAAAAGTTCAATTGGTATCCGCTGACACCGGGTTCGGTGCCCGCAGGGGCGCGAATTTCTGCCGGATAGTCGGGAAAAGTGGCGATGTCGTTGCCATAGAGCGCCACCGTGTTGGTGAACTGGCTGCCGGTGATTTGCATGCCGTCGCCGGAATCACCGGCAAAGCGGATCACTGCCTGCTCGATAACTTCACGCCTGAGTTTGCTTGCGGGTACTTCCGTTACGCTTGACATCCGCTCGCCCCCGTTTTGTTTCACTCTCCTGCCGGAGCGGGCGGAGAGCGACGTCTGAATGGGCGGTTCAGTGTGCTTTTTGAATTTGCGCGCGGGACCGCCGAGTGCCGACTGGTTAAGGATAACACACGGGGTAACTGCAAAGGGAACAGGGGGATTCGTGCGGTGATTAATTGGATTCGCGGCGTGCCCAGCGGCGCAATCGGTGCGCTCGGAGCCGACGCAACTATGCGGACTGCTGCGAAGCTTGGACGGCTCGTTGTGCTTGAAACTGGGATTTGACGCTCACCAGACGGAAATAGAAGAGCCACCAAATGCTGAGCGGCAGCAGCAACACCAGCACCGAAATTACCAACAACTGTTTCAACGATTCCACGTCGGTTACGAATTGCTGCGGAATGACGAACGTCTCAAAGGGACGCAGCGCGATTATCGCCAGGCAGAAGGCCAGCGCGATGGCTGCCCATAGCAGCGCGGCCTTGCGCGCCCAGCTCTTCAATTGAAAAAGACCGATTCCGGTACGAATCCCCACCGCGGAAATCAGTGGAGGGAC
>DASXBH010000036.1:0-3929 GCA_036491775.1 Candidatus Acidiferrum sp. | reverse complement strand
TGTTGCCCATGATGACCGTGTCGATGACACGAAACTTGTCGAAGGCAAACTGATCCTGACGCAGGATGCCCATCTTTTTGGGGCGAGTAATGTTGCCCTTGGTGGGGTCCAGTTCGCCGGTAAGAATTTTCATGAAGGTGGATTTGCCGGCGCCGTTGGGACCGGAGATCGCGTAGCGGCGACCCTCCATAAACGTGGTGGTGACGTCCTCGAAAAGGACGCGTGAGCCGAAACGCATAGTGACTTCGTTGACTGCGATCATAAGCTTTAATTTTACCGTACAAGTGCGGTTTGACGCCAAATTGCGTGTAAATTTAGCAAAAAACTTGCAAAAACAGGGGGATTGCGTAGAGGCAACCAAAAACCACTATGCGGTCGATTGCGGCTGAGATTGTGCCAGCCTGCTAATACTTGGGGGTGACGCCCAGGGTATAAAAGAGGAATGAGTAGATGTCCGCGGTCAGCTCGATGGCTTTGGTGGTGCTGACGGCGCCGTGACCGGACTTAGTTTCGATACGAATTAAAACCGGATTGTCTTTGCTGGCCAGCGTTTGCAACGTGGCCGCATATTTGAACGAGTGCGCGGGGACGACGCGATCATCGTGATCGGCGGTAGTGATCAGCGTGGCGGGATATTTCCCGCCGGAGCGAATATTGTGCAACGGCGAGTAAGCATACAGCGCCTTGAATTCGTCGGCGTTGTCGCTGGAGCCGTAATCGGCAATCCAGTTCCAGCCAATGGTGAATTTCTGGAAGCGGAGCATATCCATCACGCCGACCATGGGAACAGCGGCGTGGAAAAGTTCGGGGCGCTGGTTCATCACCGCGCCGACCAGGAGGCCGCCGTTGGAACCGCCGTTGATGGCGAGATGAGCGGGCGAGGTGTATTTGTTGGCGATGAGCCATTCGGCAGCGGCGATAAAATCGTCGAAGACATTTTGCTTTTGCAGCTTGGTGCCGGCGAGGTGCCACTTTTCGCCATACTCTCCACCGCCGCGCAGATTGGCGGAAGCGTAGACAAAACCTTGCTCGAGCAGGGCGGTGCCGAACGGGCGGAACACCGGTAGAGTGCTGATGTTGAAGCCCCCATAGCCGTAGAGCAAAGTGGGATTGCTGCCGTCGAGCTTCAGCCCTTTCTTGTAGGTGAGGAACATCGGGACGCGGGTGCCGTCCTTGCTGGTGTAGAAGACCTGCTTTGTTTCGTAATCGTCCGGATGGAAACCGGGAATTTGCGGAGCGCGATAGACTCTCGCCTCTTTGCTAGGAATGTCGTAACGGAAAATGGTGGAGGGATAGTTTGGTGAAGTGAAGGCAAAGAAGATGAAATTATCCTTTTCGTTTCCCTGCAATTCGGAAACGCTGCCGGCGCCCGGCAATTTCACTTCATTTTCGAGCTTGCCATCGAGATTGTAGACGTCGAGGTGACTGGCGACATCTTTGAGATAAGTGACGAAGAGCTTGCCACCAGCGACTTTGGCGGATTCGATGACTTCCGGCTTCTCGGGAATAACCTCGGACCAAGAAGAATCTGCGGGATTGAAGGCGGCGATACGGTAATTCGGTGCGTTGAGATTTGTTTGGACCAGTAGCTTGCCATTAACGTCGTCAATCACGTTATAGGTATCGTCGGTGACTTCGGCGACAACGGGCTTGAAGGATTTATCTGTCTTTGTAAGGTCGCGATAGAAAACGGCGTTTCCGCGCTTGCCGGTTCCACGGTCGGAAACATACAAGATGGCAAAGTGCTCGTCGTCGGTAGTGGAAACGATGTGAAAGCGTTGCGGATGGGCTTTATCTTCGAAGACCAGTTCATCTTGCGACTGGGAAGTTCCAACGCGGTGATAGTAGACGGTGTGATTTTCGTTTTTAGAGGATAGTTCGTGGCCACCTTCCGGCGCGGGATAGCGGCTGTAGAAAAAACCGTTTCCGGCCCAGGCCATATCGGTAACTTTAAGCCACTTCAGGTCGTCGTCGAGAAGCTTGCGGCCGTTTACCTCCATCACGCGGGCTTCCTGCCAGTCGGAGCCGCCGGTTGAAATTCCGTAACCGCAGTAGTGGCCGTCTCGGGAGACGGCGAAGACCCCGAGACGCGACGTGCCATCCTTCGAAAATTTATTGGGATCGAGAAGAAGGTCCGGGGAATCGTCGGGAGTTTTCTGCAGGTAAATTACGTTTTGGTTTTGCAGGCCGTCGTTTTTCGAGAAGACGTAGGAATCACCGCGACGATCAGGTGGGGTGAATTTTGGGTAATTGAAAAGCTGCTCGAGTCGCTGCTTGACCTGGGCGCGATAAGGAATTCTTGCGAAGTAGGCGTTGGTGACATCATTTTCGGCCTTGACCCAGGCGGCGGTCTCTGCGGAATTATCGTCTTCGAGCCAGCGATAGGGATCAGCGACTTTGGTTCCGTGGTAGTCGTCGACCTGGTCGCTCTTGCGAGTGTTGGGATAGGTCATGGATTGAGCCGATGCGAAAAGAGGAAAAACGAAGAGGCTAAGGCTCGCGATTAGAGCGGCGCGAGATGAAAGCAGGGCTTTTCGCATCGTGGTGTTGCCTTCCTTTTGAAATGGACTGCGATTCGTAAAATTGCCAGTGGTAGAGCAGTTCGGTTGCAGACGATGGTAGGGTGAGCGAAGAATCGAGTCAATGAGATTTGCCGGGCGCTCGCTCGGAGTCGGTATAACAATGCGAGCTGGGACTGCGCCTGACCTTTTAGTTGCAAGCCTTGCCAGGAAGGCGGGGCGAGAGTCCTGCCTCCTTTTTCTTGCGCGAAGTCTGTTAAGCTCGCGGGGATAATCTCATGTCAAAAATAGATTTGAATACCGTCGGGCGTTTCTGGAGAACGTTGTGGGCTGCCGTCTCCTTGGCGGGACTGATTTCCGTTGTGGCGCCATGGAGCTGGGCCCAGGAAAAGCCCAATCCCGACGCGCCGGTGGTGACCAAAGTGGAGCCGCCGAATTGGTGGGCAGGACTCACGGCGGACGTGCTGCTGCTGCTGAGTGGGAAGAATCTGGGCGCGACGCACGTAAGCTGCAACCTTCAGGAAGTTTCAGTGAGCCGCACGGAAGCGACGGCGGGCAACAGTTATTTGTTTGTGTGGCTGAAGTTGGGCGCGGGACTTAAATCCGGGACGGCAGTGTGCCGACTCACGACGCCTCGCGGGCAGACCTCATTTGAGCTGCCGATTGCGGCGCGGAAACAGATCCTGGGAAGAAATCAGGGAATCTCGCTGGACGATGTAATTTATCTGATCATGCCGGACCGCTTTGCGGATGGCGATCCAACGAACGACGAGCCCAGTGAGTTTCCTGGATCCTCGGACAGAGGCAAGCCTCGAGCATGGCATGGCGGAGATTTGCGCGGCGTTGAACAGCACCTGGGCTACTTGAAAGATTTAGGAGTAACGACAGTGTGGCTGACGCCGATCGTGAAGAATGGCGCCACGCAGGATTATCATGGGTACGGCGCGGTGGATCTGTATGCAGTGGATCCACATCTTGGGACGCTGGAGGATTACCAGTCGCTGGTGCGGGCTGCTCACCAGCAGCACATGAAAGTGTTTTTCGATGCGGTGCCGAATCATGTCGGGCCGCTGAATCCGTGGGTCAAGAATCCGCCGCTGCCGGACTGGTTTCATGGGACAGAAAGCGCGCACATCGATTCGTTTTCGTCGTTGAAAGGAAGTTTTTACGGCGGGTCGGATACGACGGGACAACACGATCCATTTGAGGCCCTGGTTGATCCGCATACGCCGCCGCGATATCGCCGCAATTTAACGGAAGGCTGGTTCTTTGGGAAGCTGCCGGATCTGAATACGGAAAATCCGGTGGTGGTGCAATATCTGATCCAGAACAGTATCTGGTGGGCGGAGGTTTCGGGGCTCGACGGCTATCGAGTGGATACCTTCCCCTATGTCGGCCGGCAATTCTGGG
>DASXBH010000035.1:0-9540 GCA_036491775.1 Candidatus Acidiferrum sp. | reverse complement strand
CTGATACATGTGCTCGACTTCGCCTTGAATGTTGTAGTCCTTATCGTCGAGCGGATTTCCGGTCATGCCGGAAGCCAGCTTGTCGGGAGCAAAAACGTGGAAGCGTTTGGCAAGGCCCGGCAAATTCTTGGACCACGTGTTGGCGCTCGAATGGCCGGACCACCCTTCGCCGTGAACCAGCACGAGCGGCTCGCCCTCGCCCATCTCGTAGTAGCGAGTCTTGACGCCTCGAACGTCGATAAATTTCGCGTGAAGTCCGGCAATAGAGCCGTCTTGGTTCGGCGTGGCCGCTGACACGCTGCTTACCGCAATGCTCGACAGCAGGATTACCAGCGATGCCGCTTTTAATGTCCTCTGTGTGTAGGTCCTGCGGAACGCGAACAAAATTCTGCCGACACGCAAAAATGACAACGGAGAATTCATGGATGAACTCCTTCACGCTTGAACGAGCAGCGATCACTACGTAAGCAACGCGAGGGTGTTTATATCACAGCGGGCGACCCGGAAGGCCATCAAGCAAACTGATTCTCCAGGCGATGACCGCAACTTTTTTTCAGCGGCAATTCGGCCGCGGGCTGTTCTAGAATTGGGCGCCACAATTCAGAACCGAGCGGCCAGCGATTGGGTAGCTCTTAAAAGGACTCATCTTCTATGACCAGCAAAGGGACGCGGCGTGAATTTTGTAGGAAAGTGGTCGGAGGCGCGGCAGAAATTGCGATCGCCGGCGCGGCAAGCATGGCGTTGGCCAGTCCTCCGAGCGATGCGACGGAACTGGCCATGTCGTACGCCGAAATTGATAAGACGCAGGGCACGGGCGCCGATTTGCTGACGAATCCGAAGTACGCCGTTGGAGCAAAATTCCGGATGGGTCAATTCATACAGCGCGGTGCCGATGCCAAAGACGCCGAGGCGATTTTCAGGCGGTTGACGGATTTGGAGCCCCAGCGCTGGGCGGACGAATGGACGCATCTGGCGGAACCTTGCGAAAAGCAGGGCGCCGAATTCGCGGCGCTGGGAAAAGAGCAGGAAGCGAAGGCGGCTTATCAAAAAGCATCGATGTATTACGGCATCGCGAAATTTCCGGTAATCAACCATCCGGCGAAGCAAGCGGCTTATCGCAAATGCGTGGAAACCTACTTAAAGGCAGCGCGCTATTTTGATCCGCCTTTGGAGCGCGTGACCATTCCGTTCCAAGGAAAAGAGATCATCGGCTATTTGCGTAAACCAAAAGGCCTGACCCGCCCTCCGGTAGTGATCGCGACCGGCGGAATCGATGTCTACAAGGAAGAGCGGGAGACGTCTGATCTTCTGGATGTGGGACTAGCGGCATTTTCAACGGACATGCCGGGCAATGGCGAATGTCCCATCTGGTACACGCCCGACGCGGATCGTTTCTATACCGCGGTCATCGATTATCTGGTGAACCGCCAAGATGTAGACGGCCAGCGCCTGGGCATCGTGGGGCGCAGTTACGGTGGATACTGGGGCGGCAAAATGGCCTACGTGGAGAACAAACGACTTCGCGCGGCAGTGGCGTGGGGCGGCCCTATTCACTACACCTTTCAGGAGCCGTGGTTGCAACACCTGGAAGAAGACAAATTGTACCTGTGGCCATTTGAAGATTCGATGGTGTACGCGCATCACGTAAAAAATGTTGAGGAGCTGCGTGCTCACGCACCGGCCATGTCGTTGAAGACCGAGGGATGGCTGGAGAAGCCGTGCGCGCCGATGCTCGTAGTGAACGGCGCAAAAGATCCGTGGATCACGATTCAGGATGTGTATGTATTGCTGGAAGGCGGAGCGGCAAAGTCGGCACGAGTTTATCCCGAGGCGGGGCACATGGGCGGTCCAGAAGCTGGGAAATTGGTAATGAACTGGCTGCGCACACAACTTACCAAGTGAACTCGTAAGATTCGTTGCCGAATTCACTTCGCATAACCGAACTATACGCCTCTAGGCGTGAGCTCCGTTTTCGAAGATAACGGCAAGTCCGCTGCAATTGCAGGCCAGGAGACAGGTTCAATAAGGCCAACGACGAACAACCAGACTAGCGCGCCAATCCAGAGGATTGCCGATGTGACCAGGAAGGGCCATAAAAAGTGGGCTGTGCGATCGACGAGCAATCCGGTCAAAGCCGGAGCTACTACCCCGGAAAGATTTCCCACGAATAATTGAATGCCGCACCAGCGGCCAACGGCTTGCGCACCCGCCAGACGCTGGGTGATCGCCCACAAATTCGCGGCACCGACGCCGAAAGCGGCGGCTGTGAGCAGAAGGCAGACAATGCACCCCGAGTCTGGGGCTATAACAGAACACGTCAAGAAGAGACCGCAGAAAAAGGCCGCCGCGATCGTCAGCCCTTTGCGTACTCGCGTGTGAGACGCACCCGATTCGATCCAGCGATCGGAGAGCCAGCCTCCCAGCGTGGACGAAATCGCACTGATCACAAAGAAGCCGCCTCCTGCGCGCGCCATCTGCGGAAGAGAAAATCCCCGCTCGCGAACCAGATAAAACGGCAGCCAGGTGAGAATGAAATACAGAAAATAGTTGGAGCAGAAAAGGCCGAAGCAGGTGCCCCATGCCGACCGCTGCTTCAGAATTGCAATGAAACCCTGCTGAGCCTTCGGCGTCGCCCTTGCCGGAGCTGTGGGCATCCACGCGAACCACGGCACCAGCCACACCAGGCTCACCAATCCGAGTCCGACAAAGAAGGGACGCCATCCAAATCTCGCAATGAGCGCCGCGCCAAATAGCAGGCCGACGGCCGGACCGAGTGACAGACCAGATGCGATAAACGCGTTGGCGAGGCCGCGGCGTTGTTCGGGCAGATGCGTGGCAATTATTTTCGAATACGACGGGTAAGCTACCGATTCGCCAGCTCCGAGAAGTACACGCACCGCAACCAGTGCCGCGAAACCGTGCAGCAATCCCGTGGCGGCAGTGGCTAGCGACCACAGAAGAAAACCAATCGCGAAAACGTACTTCACATCAAAACGATCGACGAGCCATCCCGCTAGAAGTTGGCACCCTGCATACGTCCAGAAAAACGCAGAGAGCAGAATGCCCAGTCGCGAGGCGGAGAGCCCGAGTTCATCCTTCAAAACAGGTGCAGCAATGGAAAGATTGCTTCGATCAATGTAATTAATAAAGACCGAAATGGCTAAAAGGGCGATGACGTAACGGAGCGTTGGCGAAAGACGCGCCGGAGTATGGGCGAGAGCCACGGGGAGCGATTGTGTTGAGAAAGCGAAGAAAATGCAAGGCGCGCCAACTGACCAAAGAATCGCAAGACCACTGTGGGAAAATGCTGTAGCGAATTCAGTGATGTGCGACCCAGGCAGGCGGGGTTTGTTTCAAAACGGGCACCGTACCAGTTTGCCGTTGACACCGTTGTTGAATATTGCAACGATTAGGTATCCTTTCAGCCTTCTCCCTGACATCTTCGCTACTCGGGCGGAATCTCCCATTCCCAGATTCCATATTCAAGATGCCAGCAATTCATAGAGCCTGATTTTCTATCGCAGCGCGCAAATCGCTCCCGACGTGGAAGTCTGCCCGCGCGTGTCCAGTTGGTTGCAAAGATTTTGGGCGCAATACCGGAAATAGTCCGGTACGATGCGCTTGAATTTTAGAGGGCACGGGACGGCAGGAACTCTGTGCCCAATTCAACTCAAGGAGAGCAGCAGAACATGGGTACAACAACGAAAAAAATCGGAATGTTGGGTGTGGCGATCGCACTGGTGGCGGGCAGCAGTATCTTGAGTTCGCCAGCCAAGGCCGATGTTGCTTCCGCGGAAGCAACATTTAAGGCCAAGTGTGCTGCATGTCACGGCGCGGACGGCAAAGGAAAAGAAATGATGAAGACGCGCGATTTGGCATCGCCAGACGTTCAGAAGCAAAGCGATGCGGATCTGACCACCATTATCACCAAGGGCAAGGGAAAGATGCCCGCCTACGGAACATTGACGCCGGACCAGGTGAAGGACCTGGTGACGTACATCCGCTCGTTGAAGAAGTGAATTCGAACGGCGCAAAAATTCAGGCATGGAGCACGATCGCTCCTACGTGCTCCATGTAATTGAACAAACAGGAGGAAGTGATGAAGAAGTTGGTAACAGGAATCGTAATCGTAGGAGTGTTGTGTCTGGTGGGCAGTGTGGCACGCTCGCAAGACGTGGCAAACGGCGAGAAGGTGTACAAAGCGAAGTGCGCCAGTTGCCATGGTCCAGATGGCAAGGGTGAAACCGCCGCTGGAAAGGCCACCAAGGCTCGCGATCTCGCGTCGCCCGAAGTGAAAAAAGAAACGGACGCAGAGTGGACAGACATCGTTGTGAAGGGCAAGAACAAGATGCCGAGCTACGACAAGAAGCTCACTGACGCGGAAGTGAAAGACGTCGTGGCTTATATGCGGAGCCTCGTAAAGTAAGTTTGCCGGTGCGCCCGCCGTTCGGGGCGCACAACAAGGTAGCCAACACATAAGCCCTGGCGGATCCTTCGCTGGGGCTTATGAACCGCTGAGAAGTACAGGCGCCGACGCGCCGGAGTTTTCATACCATGAGCTTGGGAAACCAGTTACGCGAGTGGGCTCGGCCCGCTTATTATCTCGGCCAGAACACGCTAAGTTTGATCGGTGCGGTTCTCACCACCAGCAGTGCCATAACGCTGATCGGATTTTGGATTTACGATTTTATTCTTCCGGGCCCTCCCCATCCCTACGTCGGCATCCTGATTTTCCTGATTCTTCCCGGAATTTTTGTGTTGGGACTGCTCCTGATCCCCGCGGGGATTGCGCTGCGGCGCAGGGAGCTGCGTACGGCTGGTGAACTGCCGGAGCTTTATCCCGCCGTTGATCTCAAGATGCCAGTGGTGCGCCACGCGATCATCTTGATTGGCATCGCGACATTCATGAATGTGCTGATCTTCGGTTTCGCTTCGTATCGCGGCGTCTCCTATATGGACACCACCACGTTTTGCGGCCAAACCTGTCATACGGTAATGCAGCCAGAATTTTCCGCCTATCAGAATTCGCCCCATGCCCGTGTGGATTGCGTGGAATGCCATATCGGCCCCGGCGCCGGGTGGTTCGTCCGCTCCAAGTTGTCGGGACTGCGCCAAGTTTTTGCGGTTACGTTCAAGACCTATTCGCGCCCGATCCCTTCTCCGGTCAAATATTTGCGCCCCGCGCGGGAAACCTGCGAACACTGCCACTGGCCGCAGCGCTTTACTGGCGACAAGTTCATCGTGAAAACCAACTATAAAGAAGACGAGAAGAACACTCCGCAAACCACCGCACTGCTAGTAAAAGTAGGCGGCCGGAACTGGCAAGGCTCGGTGGGAATCCATGGGCGTCACCTCGACGAAGGCGCGCGAATTCATTACATCTCGACCGATGAACGCCGGCAGGTCATCCCGGTCGTGTATTACACCGATGATAAAGGAAAAACCATCGAGTTCGTGTCGACCGATATTAAGACGACCAAAGAGCAGTTGGAAAAGGGCGAAAAGCGATCAATGGATTGCATTGATTGCCACAACCGCCCGACTCATGCCTTCGAGCTACCCGAAAATGCGGTGGATAACCGCATGTCCCGAGGATTGGTTAGCCCGGACCTGCCATTCATCCGCAAAAAAGCCGTCGAATTGTTGAAGGTGACGTATCCGGATCGCGATACCGCCCAGAAGCAAATTGTGGAAGGCATTGACACCTTTTACAAGACGAGCTACCCGGAAATTTACAACACCAGGCGAGCGTTGGTCGAACAATCCGCCGACAATGTCGCCAAGATTTATCTGCGCAATATTTTCCCGGAGATGAATGTGAATTGGGGAGTGCACCCAAACAATTTGGGGCACAACGATTTTCCGGGCTGCTTCCGCTGCCATGATGGCTCGCACACCAGCGCGGATGGCCAAACAATTTCCAACGATTGTACCGCTTGCCACAACCTGCTGGCGGTCCAGGAGGAAAATCCCAAGATTCTCACCGATCTTGGCTTGAAGTAGGGACAATTCGTGGGCCATTGTGGCCCGGAGGTAGTGCCTTATGAGCTCCAAACGAGCCAATAGGCAACGCCGCGTGAAGTTAGTGGGCGGGTTGCTGATTGCGCTTGCGTGGGTGCTCGCTCCCACTCGCGCTACCGCAAATGCCAAAAATGCTCCAGCCTCGAAACCGGATGAGGCCTGCCTGGCGTGCCACGGCACAGCAGGCATGAAATCCGATAAGGGCAAAAATATTTCAGTCGATCCTGTGAAGCATAGCGCGAGCGCGCATGCGATTCTGGGTTGCAGCGATTGCCACACGTCGATCAAAGATTTCCCACACCCAGCGAAGATCGCCAAGGTGGAATGCGTTACCTGCCATGCCGATGAAGTGAAGGCATTTGGCAGCAGCGCCCATTCTCTGTTGGGCGATAGCGCGTGTGCTTCGTGTCATGGCAGCGCTCATGAACTGACCACAGCCGAGAAGGTGATGCCCGCGAAGTGCGTGGAATGCCATGCATCGGAAGTTAAGGAATTTGACGGTAGCATTCATGGCGCCGCGGCAAAACGCGGAGATCCGGATGCACCTAAGTGTGAATCCTGCCATGGCGTTGTCCACGGAGTGAAAGCCGCGAGTGAATCGGACTCAGCCGTAGCCGCAAAAAACCTGGCGCAGACTTGCGCGAAGTGCCACAGTGACGCGGGATTTTTGTCGCGTCACCAGATACCTGTGGCGCACCCGGTAGAATCGTATGAGCAGAGCGTGCACGGCCGGGCGATTGCTTCGGGAAGCGCACAAGCGGCGAACTGCAATAATTGCCACGGGAATCACGACATTCAACCGGCGCGTGAGGCAGAGTCTCGCGTAAATCACTGGCGCGTATCGCAAACCTGCGCGCAGTGCCACAAAGAAATTGCCAAAACTTACGAGGAGAGCATCCACGGCGTTGCGGTGAAATCCGGAGTGAAGGACGCTCCGGTTTGTACCGATTGTCACGGCGAGCATTTGATTCTCGGGCCGAAGAATCCCGCGTCCCCCGTCAATGCGGCCAATGTTTCGGCGGAGACTTGCGGGCGCTGCCATGCCAGTGCGCGAATGGCTAAGCTCTACGACCTACCAGCCGATCGCGTGCCGTCGTATGCCGATAGTTATCACGGGTTGGCGTTAAAGGGCGGGAAGGTGACCGCTGCGAATTGCGCGTCGTGCCACGGCGTGCACAATATTTTCCGCTCGACGGACGCTCGTTCAACAGTAAACACAGCGAACCTGGGTAAAACGTGTGGCCAGTGTCACAAGGGCGCGGATGAAGCGCATTATGCCATCGGGCCGATTCACGTGCAGACCGGTGCGGGGCCGAATCATCCTGTCGTGAAATGGATCCGTTGGACCTATTGGGTGCTGATCCCAATGACGCTGGGATTCATGCTGTTGCACAACTTGCTGGACCTGTTGACGAAATTGATTCGGCGGCGGCCACGCCATGAGAGCAGCGAAGTTGCGCTACGGATGAATCTGCAATTCCGTATTGCGCACTGGGGCATTATGGCCAGCTTTCCAACGCTGGTCGTGACTGGATTCGCGTTGAAATATCCAGACAGTTGGTGGGCTCGTCCGCTGCTGATGTGGGAATCCAATGCCGGCGTCCGCGGCGGGCTGCATCGGGTCGCAGCGATTGTGATGTTGCTGGCTACGGCGTATCACTTCATTCATCTAGCGATGAAGAGGCGTGACCGCGCGTTCGTTTGGGCGATGCTGCCTGGAATCAAGGACGCCACAGACATGTTTCACGTGTTTGCATACAACCTTGGCTTCACGAAAAAAGAACCAACGTTCGCTAAGTTTAATTACGCCGAGAAGATGGAATATTGGGCGTTCATGTGGGGCACGGTCGTTATGGCTGTTTCGGGATTTTTGCTGTGGTTCGACAACTTCTCGCTGCGGCATTTTCCAAAGTGGGTATCCGACGCGGCCACGGCTGTGCACTGGTATGAAGCTCTCCTGGCGACTTTCTCCATTTTGATCTGGCACTTCTACCTGGTGATTTTCGATCCAATGGTCTATCCGATGGATACGGCCTGGCTGGATGGGAAAATCTCGGCCGATCATTACCGTCACACGCGGCCCGCGTACTATCGGCAGTTGGTCCGCGAAGGATTGGTCGAAATACCTAAGGACCCGGATGCTGAAGAAGTCGTCGTGGAACCGGCCCCCGCTCACGGCGACGACTGAGAATTTACTTCTCCGGATGGACATGTGACGCGTCCTTGTCTCCAACCTCGATACAACTAGCAAGACGACACACGCCACGGCGCAAACCCTTGCACTGCTTCGAAAAAACGCTCTAACCAGATGTGGTAGTGTCTCTCTGTAAAGGGAGCGTGGACCTGCCATGGCAGTGCGACCCATCATTGAACCGTTCCGTATCAAAAGCGTTGAACCCATCCGCGAGACGACGCGCGCGCAGCGCCAAGAATTGATCGAAAAGGCTGGCTACAACCTGTTCTTGGTGGCTTCGGAAGCAATCTTGATCGATTTGCTGACGGATTCGGGCACATCGGCGATGTCAACAGAACAGTGGGCTGCCATGATGCGTGGCGATGAGTCGTACGCCGGATCGCCGAGTTTTGCGCGCTTTCGCGATTCGGTACAGGCCATCATGGGATTTCAACACGTCATCCCCACGCATCAGGGGCGCGCCGCGGAACGAATCCTTTTTAACGTGATGTGTAAGAAGGGAGACATCGTCCCAAACAACACGCATTTCGATACCACCCGCGCTAACTGCGAGTTCGTTGGCGCACAAGCCCTGGATTTGCCAATCCCGGAAGCCAAAGAACCGGCGAAGTTGCATCCCTTCAAAGGAAATATGGATACGGCAGCGCTTTTGGAAGTGATTGAGCGAGAGGGCCGGGCGAAAATTCCGCTGGTCATGCTCACGGTGACAAACAATTCCGGCGGCGGTCAACCGGTGTCGATGGCTAACATCCGCGCGGTAAAGGAAATTTGCAAGCAGCACAAAATCCCGCTGTACATCGATGCCTGCCGGTTCGCCGAGAACGCCTACTTCATCAAGTTGCGTGAGGCTGGATACGCGAATAAATCGCCGCGCGAGATTGCCTGTGAAATGTTTTCTTACGCCGACGGCTGCACCATGTCCGCGAAGAAAGACGGCCTGGCGAATATCGGCGGCTTCCTTTGCACTAACGACGACCTCCTCGCTCAACAGGAAAAGGATCTGCTGATTCTGACCGAAGGATTCCCGACGTATGGCGGATTGGCTGGTCGTGATCTGGAAGCGATCGCCGTTGGACTGAACGAAGCGCTGGAAGAGGAGTATCTGAAGTACCGCATCGCATCGACAGCATTTTTGGGAAATCATGTTGCCAGCGAGGGCGTGCCGATTGTGCAGCCACCTGGCGGACACGCGATTTATATCGATGCACGAGCTTTTCTGCCGCATATTCCGACTTCGCAGTTTCCGGGCATTGCGCTGGCGGTCGAACTCTATCTTGAGGGCGGAATCCGTTCGGTCGAAATTGGTTCACTGATGTTTGGAGAAC